>JBGPYG010000002.1:0-33498 GCA_041493085.1 Pyrinomonadaceae bacterium
CGTGACGCTGACTTCGATTCTCTTACCGCTATAGTTGTCCTGCTGGACATCGTCCTTGGGAAGGAACTTCTTTAGCACCAAGCCGTTTGTGCGGGCTCGATCCTGGACGCTTTGTAACACCATCGTCAGCTCTCGTTGCTCAGGCAACAAGGCTTTTAACTCTTCATACTCTTCTTGTCGGGCTTTGTAGACTGCGCGGAATTCATTGAGTCTCTGCGAAGCGATTTGGGCTTGCGCATTACGCGGAAGCAGCTCCGCGATCTCGGCGTTGAATGCTTTTGTTTCAGCGCGAATGGGTTTGGTAAGGAAATACCAGAAGCCACCATACATGACTGCAGCCACGGCGCCGAACATTGCCAGTCGCAGGTACCAGGGCAGTGATTGAAGATTGCCGATTTTCATCTCTTTAGGTTCCTTCCCCCATTTTTTGGCGGGTCTGGGTGAGCATGGCGCGTTCCTATTTCTTCAACGCCACCTGGTTTGGGGCTGGGTTTGTGGCTGTTTGAGCCTGAGACTTCCCATTAAAGCTACACTTCACGGTGAAGCTAACAACTTCAGGCTGCTTAACTATGACCATCGAATCCTCTGGCGTTGCGGAAACCTTGTCGCCCGTCGCAGTCTGGGCCAGTTCGCGTTGCGTCTCGATGTTCAAGTTTGTGAATAATCCGGACGAGAACTCCAGGCTCTGGCCGAATCGCGTAACAGCATTCTCGTCAGGCGAGATACCCTTGATCGTTAGCTCGCCTTCCTTCTGTTCCAAACTCTTCAAATACAGTCCGGGCACGCTGTCAAACCGCGCTTTTATTTCACGAAGCACAGCGCTCGGTCCCTGTTGCGATCCGCGCAGTGTCTTGATTGCATCGATGCGGCCTTGGATGTCCTGAGCCTTTTTCTCCAGCTCGGCCTGCTCTTTATTTACAGCGAGCATCTGCTGTTGAATGCGTCGCTGGTTCTCGACCTCAGTCTGAGCGGCTCGGTGGTCCGATTTGGAACTAACATAATCGTAGCTCATGCCAACGACTAAGAGACCAAATACGGTGAGAGCCAGCAGAACCGTCTGCACGAGCGGGGTTGCTACCCTGGCCTCAACCATTGCAGCCCCCGTGGGCCGGTCTGTAATGGATTCAAGTAAATTAATCTTGATCATGCCGCTTCCACTCCTCTCAAGGCGAGACCGACGGCAATTGCCATATCAGGAACGATCTCTTTCATGTAGTCGGGATCAAACTTTCTGCCGTCGACCTGTATCTGGCGGAAAGGGTCAAACAACTCAACGGGAATTTCGAATCGTTGCGCAAGATAGTCAGGCAGGCCGGGAAGCTTGGAACTGCCCCCTGCCACCAGAATCTTCTGAATAGCTTCTTCACTGTCTTCCGCAGTCGCACGGTAGAAATCCATGGTCTTGCGTATCTCGAGCGCGAGGATGTCGGAAACCGTTTCGATAATTGGCTGAATAGGACGCGCCTCTATGCCCTCCGGTAAAGGATAACCACGCTTGACTGCTTCAGCCTGTTCGAACGTAAGGCCCAATTCCTTTTGCAACAAACTTGTGTACTGGCTGCCACCGACTGAAGCGTCGCGCGCAAAAACGGAACGAGTGCCGTTCAATATGTTGATGTTCATCGTTGAGGCGCCGATGTTGAGCAATGCCACAATCTCGCCGACTTGCGGCTGATAGTTGAGTTCATAGCAATTCTGGAGCGCGAAAGTATCAACATCGATCACAACCGGGTGTTTGCCGGCCAGTTGAATGGCCTGTTTCACGTTTGCGATCTTGTCGCTCTTGCACGCCGCCATCAGCACGTTCAACGCCTCCGAAGAACTGCTGGTGACTTGATAGTCAAGATTCACATCCGAGATATCAAACGGAATATGTTCTTCGGCGTGCCAGCTAAACGACTCGCGCAGTTCGTCCTCGCTCATTTGCGGGAGAACGATATTCTTCACGATCACAGAGTGGCCGCTGACTCCGGCTGCTACTCTGGAGGTTTTGATCTGGTGTTCGTTAAAGATGCTCGTAATAACGTTCGAAACGTTATTGAGCTCCATGATTTGCCCGTCAACTACTGTGTCAGGTTGAAGGTTTTCAAATCCCAGATTAACCAGTTGATAGCTGTTGCCCTTCTTTTGGAGCTCAACCGCCTTGATTGAGCTGGAACCAATATCGAGGCCAACCAGATTCTTCTTGCCGTTAGTTTTTTTGAACATGATCTATTTATTCCTTGCGAGAAAAAGGGAACGCATTCTGTGCTGTTGACGTAGACGAGCACGCGCTTTCATCGCTCTTGATAGCCGGCTCTTCGCGGTCTTATTGATCTGCGTGGATTGCTTGTCGCTTTTCAAAGTTATGTCCTCGACGGGCTCTGAGGATTTCCAGAAAGAGACGGGAGTGGGACGGGACGTGAGTTCGCACAGCTTTCCAGATTGAGACAAAGACAATTTTCTCTGGGTGGATTGGCCTTCCGGAAAACCGAAGGCGGGTGAATCGGCACGAGGAAAAGAGGCAAGAGCCTTAGGAAAGGCAGCATCCTCACTGCCGTCGGAAAGCAGACTACCGTACGCGCTAAACATTGTCAACAGCTATTTTGCTACGTTTATCCATCGTTGACCGGTTTGGCGGGTACGACCGAGGCAATTCTATTCCTTTCCGGGCCACTATTTCTGGAACTGTAGTAAGAGATTCCAAATTTTGATTTGGAAAACCTAAGCTTGCACGCTACCAGGCCTGCGGTTAGGATGCGACGCAATGAGACGAATGCGTTGGATAGTGCTGTTCGCCCTACTTGTGTTCGCAATTGTGGCGAGTTGGCTCTGGTGGTTAAGACCTGAAAAGGTCGACATGGCGACGTATGCCCCGGCAGATTCCCTGCTCTATCTGGAAGCGAATCGCCCTTTAGAAGTTGTCGAAACTATCGCTGGCACAGACGCCTGGAAAGCATTGGAGAAGGTCATGGGGACCACGGCAAGTAAACCCCGGAGCCATTGGCTGCAACGTTTTGTCGGTTGGACTGGCATCGGACCCGTCCAGTCCGTAATTCTCGCCAGAGCTCAAATCGCCGTTGTAGTTACGGACCTGGGGACAACGGAAGAAGAAGACACGTTAAAGATCAAGCCCGAGGGGGCGATCCTCGTTGAAACCCACACCGCGGAGCGCCGCGTCAGGCCGCCGTTTGAACAGGCTCTCAAGGCGCTGGCTGAAAAGACCTACAGCCGTCCAACCTCTCGACGGGTCACGCTCGACGGAGTCGAGTTCATCGAATGGAACGCACCGGAAGGGTCTCGCCAGATAGTCGGGACCATTGTCGGCAGTCTTGTAATTATCGGGACTAGTGAACACGCGGTGCAAAAGTGCATGGCGGTATCTCAGGGACGGCGGCCCAGTTTGCATGATGACCCCGACTTGAGTCGAATGCGCAATCAGCTTGAGGGAGAACGTGCGCTGGCTTTTGGCTATGTTCCGCCGGCAAACAGCGCGCGATTATTAGCTATTGGAATGCCGATACTTTTGGGGCGGGCGCCAGGGGATTCTGAATTCCAACATCTCATTACAAACGGTGCCGCCAAGGTATTTGGAAGCCTTGGATGGACCTCACGGGCATATCTGACAGGCATAGAGGATCGGTATCTGATAACACTCCAGCCCGCCGTTGTCGCCCGGCTCAAACCAACCTTTGGTCCTGCCAGTATCAGCCCTCATCTGCCACGAGTGGTTCCGGACGACATTTATTCCGTGACCTCATACAAATTCGAGAATCCAGTCGCGACCTGGCAGAGTCTGAAAACTGCCGTCTCATCGCAGGTCGACGCATTGTCAGCGATCGTTTTTTCCTCCCTGTTAAAGTCAGCTCTGCTCTCATACGGCATTGATGACCCCGAAATATTTCTTGGAGCAGTGAAGGGTGAACTACTAACACTGCGGCTGGATGAGAATGGCGAGCACTCTATTCTCATTGCCGCTGTGCGGGATCGCGCGGCCTTGCTCGAACTTGTTAAGAAGAAAATGGCAACAAAATCGTTAACCGATATTGCAAAGGAAACGGAGACGTTCGAAGATTCTCAGGGCGAATTTGCGGTCAGTTTTTTCAATGAGTTAATTGTTATGGGGGCTCCCGCAGACGTGCGACGCTACGTCGACGCCATGCAAGTCAACAGGACAGTATTAGGCGACGAGAAACTCAAGCGGATAACTTTCTTTGTACCCACGTCGAGCACGGCCAACATCGTCACTTACACGAATGATGGCGATCGCGTGCGCAGCTTTATCTCTACTAGTATCTCAGCCAAGGGCGGGCCGCCAGTGGCCACAGAGCGTATTGAAGAGGCGCTCGCCAACTTACCCTATTCCGCAACCGAAACAACCTTAGGAGACCATGGCATCGAAAGATTCACGCGGTCCCCGCTGGGGCAGTTCAGCACCTTTCTTCCTTTGCTGCTCCCAGAACAACCCAGCCCTATTAAGAACAATAGGGAATCCAAATAGCTCGCCAGCATGACTTCTACTGCGCGCTTGGACATACTCGTTGGCACTCGCAATCCGGGAAAAATTCGCGAAATTCGGGACGGGTTGTGTTCATTGCCGGTAAGACTGCGCTACCTGAACGAGTTTTCGAATGTTTCCCCAGTCGATGAAGTTGGTCGAACCTATGAAGAGAACGCGGCCCTCAAAGCGTTGGTTTATTCAAAACAGACGGGAGTTTGTGCGCTGGCTGATGATTCCGGACTGGAAGTGGAGGCGCTGGGCGGAGGGCCGGGCGTCCTCTCGGCACGTTTCGGCGGCGACCATGCTTCGGATCAGGAGCGCATAGAAAAGCTATTGACTGCGCTTTCTCAATGCCGCGGTCAGGAACGACGAGCGCGCTTTGTTTGCTGTATGGCTCTGACCGGCTGGACAATGGAAGAAGAGCAAACGCGCGTGGCCGACCCGCGCCTGCTGCATGTCACCGAAGCAAAATGCGAGGGATTTATTGCCACCGGGTTAGGTGGGACGAACGGATTTGGGTTTGATCCTGTGTTTGTGCCTAAAGGCTATCGCGAGACGTTTGCGGAGTTGCCGGCTGAAGTAAAAGCATCGATCAGTCACCGGGCGTTGGCTCTGGCCGCGATGCGCGAGTTCTTAGGTCTTTGGCTGGGCCAAACTTGACCGTCGGTCTGAGCAGCCATAGAATGCAAGCCTGTCTGCTTGGGCATGGTTTAGTTCGGGGCGTAGCACAGCCTGGTAGTGCGCTCGGTTTGGGACCGAGAGGTCGGAGGTTCAAATCCTCTCGCCCCGACCATCTAATTACCTAAGTGTCCCGCCTTGGACGGCTTCGAGTAGTCCACATCAGCCAATCCCACCGTCGAATCCATCTTCAAAGGCTAAACAGCCGCTTTTTTTGGAAAAAACCGCCAGAAATCGACATTTTGTCGAGACTTTGCTCCTTGAGTGTGATATACGAATGCTTGAAAAGCTTTTCAATTAAGTCTCATCGGAGGTGTCACACCAGATTATGGCGACCAAAGCCGCGACAGGCAGAAAGCGCATGACTCAGTCGGAAGTCTTCAATCATTTTGCGGAGAAGACGGGCATGAAGCGTGGGCAAGTTAAGGAATTCTTCGACGAACTATATAACCTCGCTTCGAGCGAAGTTAAGACTAACGGAGAATTCGTACTTCCAGGCTTCGGCAAGCTCGTTAAGTCCGAAAGGAAAGCCCGCGAGGGAAGGAATCCCGCGACTGGCGAAACCATCCAAATCCCAGCCAAAACGACCCTCAAGTTTAGAGTCGGTAAAGGCATGAAAGATTCGGTCTTACCCAAGAAATAATGTAAACCGGTATCAAAGTTCTTGGACTAAAAGTCTGAAGCGCCGCCCGCAAGTTCATTCTTGAGTGAACACTGGGCGGCGCTTACGTTTTTGTTGGTAAAAATGCAAAGATTAGTTTGATTCCACAGGTATTTTCCAGCTCCGATAAGGTTTGATTCCCCCCAAGAATAGCCCCATCAGAAAAAGCTGGCCTTCCCCTCCATGCTCAGGTATAATCCAATGTTTTGCTAACCCCCTAAATGGCGGCCATCCGGGACTGTGCATTCCCAGGGGCCAAAATTGTTCCTAAATGCAACGGATCTGCATCCCCAGGGTTAACTGGGGCATCTAACATGGGCACTAAAATGGCCGCAATAAGCGGTTTTGGAGGAGAAAAACGTACCGTGACTTTTGATAGACATTTACCGCTGGACGAGCGAATTTTGAGAATTGACCACATTCAGGCCAGACGTTATTCGAAATTGGGCGGCGCGCCGTTGGAGATTGCCAGACAAGGTATTCTCCGTCACCTGCGCGCGTGTGATCGAATGGATGTAAACCCGGACACCTCAGCCGTACGAGAAATAATCGACGATGCCTTAAACGGTCGCCGAGTTTTTGCTGAGACAGAGGAACAAACCCAAGCAGCCTAATCAGGTTCCTCAACTTGCTTTAAAGAGATCGCCCAGTTGTGGCGATCTCTTTATTTTTCTCTACGAAGTTCCAGTTGACCATCACAGTCGTCTACATGCTAACATCGCCGTTCCAGGCATTTGCCCCTGTAGCTCAGCGGATAGAGCATCTGCCTTGTTGGAGCCTTAATGAGGAATAGTATTAGAGAAGAACTCATTAAGTGGACGGCCCCATATGCGGGGACGCCCTTAGAGCCTCTGGTACTCAATCGATTTTGAGTAACAATCCAGGAGGATTGGGTAATCCGCAGGAAACCTTTCCCAGATCGAGATCAATGGGACGGGGCTCCTCAGAGACTATACGGGCCGGGACTGTGATGTCCAAGATATAGTCCAGCCAGCAAACCTGTGTGAACAGGCGGTCAGGGAAAGCCTGATGCTGGATGCTAAGCAGAGGGCCGCAGGTTCGAGTCCTGCCGGGGGCATTATTTTCGCGCATTGCAAACTAGTTTATGGCGGCTATAGTTCAGTTGGTTAGAACGCTAGATTGTGGATCTAGAGGTCGTGGGTTCGAGCCCCACTAGCCGCCCCAGCCTTCCAACCTCAATGACCAACGGCCAAACCTCAGCCTCAACTAACTTGTACAAAGAGGTCTACGGCAGTGGCGACCCGATACTGTGCCTGCACGGCCTCGGCGCCAGCGGGTTTAGTTGGCGCCACTTCATCGCACCTTTTTCACAGAACAACAAGCTAATCCTCGTTGACTTCAAGGGCTGCGGAAAATCGCCGAAACCGCGCGACTCGCATTACTCCACCGAAGAAAAAGCAGACGAGATCTACAAACTCATCATTGAGGAGAATTTGACGAACCTCACGTTGATTGGAAATTCTCTGGGTGGTGCGGTCGCTTTGATTCTCGCAATCCGTCTCGGCAAACAAGAACCCAATCGATTATCCAAACTAGTTTTAATTGACAGCGCTGGAGATAAGAATTACCTACCGCCGCATCTCAAGCTTATTAGATCTATTCTGGGCGCACCGATTGTTTACCTGGCGCCTAGCAAGCTTGCCGCGAAGATGACTTTAAGAATGTGTTACTACGACAGAAAGAAAGCGACCAGGGAACAAGTGGCCGCCTATGCAGGTCCAATGGCAAGCCCTGGAGGACGACATGCGCTGTTGCAAACGTGCAGACAATGCATTCCGCCACATGCTGACGAGCTCATCGCCCAGCTGAACACCATAACAGTTCCAACGTTCATCTTGTGGGGACGACAAGATAGGGTCATTCCACTGAGAGTCGGGGAGCTGCTGCATCAGGCAATTCCGAATTCGACCCTGGAGATAATCGAGCATTGTGGACATATCCCCCAGGAAGAAAAACCTGACGAGACAATAGCTCTGATTTCTAAGTTTCTAGCCAATGGCGCTTAGCTTCGAAGGAGCTCCTCGTCGCGTTCTACTTACCGCGCGCCAGCCGCTCGCGTTCCCTCTGCACATCCTCGCGTTAGATGTTCGCAAGTAATGCCTTGCACCTCACCCAAGCTTCATCGCGCGCCTTCTTGTTAGCTTTGTAAGAAGTCAGCGCCTTTTGGTATGTGTCCATTGCGGGCTTGTCAGCCTCCGCGTTGCCTTTCGCAACCGGCGCCGCCGGCTCAGGCGCGTCTCCTGCGCGCATGAAGCCATGGCCCGCACCCTCGTAAGTAACGGGGTCATATTTCTGATTCAGTTCCTTCATCGCTTCGACGGTCGCGGTCACCGTGGCATTGATACGCGCGTCGTTTCCAGCATAGAAGCCATAAACGGGCGCCGCAATTCTTGCGAGCGCTGCCTTGTCGACTGGAAGCGTGGGCGGTTGGCCAGTCAGTGGCGGCGTGCCGTAAAAAACAAACGCGGCTTTAAGCCTGGGATTATTGGTCGCGTAACGAAATGCCTGCCCGCCGCCCCAGCAGAACCCTGCCGTAGTAACCTTCCCGTTCGCAGCCGGCAGCTTCGAGACGTAGTCAGCTACGGCGTTCAAGTCGGCAGTGATTTGGTCGGGCGGCAAATCGCGTATGGCAACACCTATCGCTGTGCTGCCAACTGTCGCAACATCGCTCGTGCCCCCGCCGTTCGGGCCCATGCCCGACAGCAGATCGGGCGCGATGCCGACGTATCCAGCTTCAGCTAACTGGTCCGTTAGGCTTTGCACCCAGTCGCTCATCCCAAAGATTTCATGAATCACGACAACGGCCGTTGCCTTAGTCTTCACTTCGGGATAGACGACGAACGCGCTCACTTCGCGTTCAGTGTTACCACCGGCAGGTTTGTACTTAATCTTCACCCACTCCTGATGCCGCGGCGATTTCGCCAACCGCTGCCTGGCCCAATCCTGCGTAATGTCGCTATTCGCACTCGCCTCTGATGTCGAACCGGAAGCCGAGTGGTGATCCATGTGTAGATCGGAGTGCTCCTGATGCACCGCTGTGCAACCCGAAAATACGAATAGACTCAAGACAAGAAAAGGAATGCTTCCGAGTGCTTTCCTGTTTACTGCTGTTTGCCCACTGTCTACCGGCATGTTTGCCTCCGTGAAAGAGTACCAAGTTCTGAATAAGTGGATGGCGATTCTAGCAAAGGAGAGTTCCCTGCAGAAGAGACGATGATGAACGGTCGTTGTCTGATGCACAGTAAATCCGGACTAGGATTCTTTCCAAGGACCAGCGTAGGTCGTTTGATAAGGATCCGCAATTGCGCCGACGTACTGCCAGTGAAGTCGAGCCAATTGCCTTATGTGAAGGAAGTCGTGGGCCAGCCAGGAAGCCAGAAGATCACCAGCGGTAAGCAAACCATTCGGACCTTCGTTGCTGTTCTGCCAATTCGGCGAGGATAACTGCTCGAGCCAGGCCAGGGACTTGTCGCGCTCGGCCAGGAAATTCTTGAGCGACGTATCAAGCTCTCGTTCATTGTACGCGCGCGTAGTCACCCAGGTGCGCGGATCGATACGCGGCCAGGTTTGACTGGGATCGGCTAGAACTATTTCAATGCGCTGGCGGAAGTCTTCCCTCTCTTCATCGTAGAGGTGATTGATGACCTCCAGCATTGACCACTTGTCGAGCGAAGGTTTCCATCTCGCTTGCTCTAAGCTCACGCCGTTTAGGAGGCTCTCACACACCCCGCGATTCTTCGATAGCCGGTCGATGAAATAGTGAAGATTCATAGCGATCCCCTGCGTTCTCAATTGTCGTTGTTATAAAACTACTCGTAAGTTGACCTCGTGCAACTTCAGCATGATATGTATGCTCAAGCGAGAAGTTTCCCTACCGGCGCGTGCGTCCGACGAAACGTCATTTGCCGAATGCTCCACTTTAGGAAATAATGACCAGTGAAGGCAATTTTGCAAGGCTTGGATAACGAGCGTAACTGACCCGCGATGTCCAGAAGCAAACCTTAAGGAGCTTACGTGCCAGACGAGCAAAGAACAGCTAATAATTCTCAAACCTACTGCGTGGATGCTGACGAGTTCGCGTATGAAACAGTCGAGCAGGAGAATGGCCAAGCCACCGTCGTTCGATTTCAGCTTAACAATCCGCAGTATCACGCCGGCGATGTGGTCGTGGTTCTTTCAGGTGGTGAAATCCACTTTCACGGAATGATCGGCAGGCTTGCGGATGGTTGGGCGACTGCCACTGACCGGCGCGGTTCCCTGCTTCCAGCCACGGTTCAGTAAACCGGCCGACGAAAACATCTAAAATGTTTTCGGGTCCTCAGCGTTTGTAACCAGCCGGATAATGGATCTCGACACCGGGAGTGGATGAGCTAATTTTTACCCGGTGGAACCCCTTTTTAAGATGAGTGGAAAGGTATGTCAGCGCTATCTGTCTATCCAGCGCGGAGTTCACTTGTTTGATGAAGGGATCGAAACTCGTGGGCGCACCGAAGCCCTGGAAAAACGCTTTGCCACCAGTCTCATCAGATAATTTTTGCAACGAACTCTGCGCATTCCCTATCAAGCTTCCGTCCGTCGAGGTTGCGGCCGTTGGAGCGTAAAACGCGTAGACTGCCACGCTCCTTCGTTGTGCCTCATTAATCGCCCGCTGTAGATCCAAACTTTGCGTCGGCCCGCTTGAGTCGATGCCATGAGAAGTGTCCAACCCGTCAGACACCAGCAGGATCGCGCGCCGCCCAGAGGGTTGCGAGTCGAATCGTTTGAGTGCGTCGATCACTTCGACATAAGGATTGTAGGGAGCCACGCTTGCTACTCCGATTGGCACTCGGAGAGACTTCGCCGCTTTCTCAAGGTCTCCGGTAAACTTTTGACGCACCTGTAAACTGCCTGCCCGCAGATACCCCACCGAAACCCGCGAACCACGCGGCAGCCGGCGTATGAACTCAGCCAGCGACTTGATTTCAAGTCCAATGGAGGGAACTACATCATCCTGGATGAGCACAATCAAATTGATTGGCGAACTTGTACCCATCGCGCGGATGGACAGAATTGTTTGCGGCTCTCCGTCTTCACTGACGGTCAGATCTACCGTCTGCAATTCTAATTCGTTTGCGGCTACCTGACCTTTCAAGCGAATTGTCAGAGGAATAATCACTGGCCTGGCAGGGCTTCCCGACGATGCACGTGTGGTGGTAGTCTCACCCCGCGATTGTGCCAACCCACCTTCTTTGCTTCCCACCAGAACCAAAGAAAGCACCGCCGCTAACATGCCGGCCACGGTTCTTCGTGTGTGAACTCGTCTCATATCTGCTCCTATTCGCCCTCTAAGAACTTGAACGCATTATACAAGTATCTGCATTAGAGCGCTTATCATCGGACCGGTATGCTGGTGAACCTGAAGCTTACCAGCTAACATCATCAACGACTTTCGAGGCCCCTGAGTATGAACATGTTGGAAAAGACACCAGGAAAACTAAACGCGGGCGATGAAAGAGTCGCTCGACTGTTGAGCTGGACTCCCTGGCTCTCATTCGTCCTGGTCACTCTGCCTCTTCCAATAGTCTTTCTCGTATTGTTTCTGGCGGCTAGCAGCACCGATACCGCTGCAATCTATCTGCTACTTTCCTTTGTTTCAATGGGATTGGGTTTAGTTGTCGGCCTTGTCGTTCTAATTTTGCTTTTGTTATATCGCAGGCGCTGGCACGGCAGACTGCGCGAGCGACTTGCAGCCGATGGAATAACCGCCGACGAAGTAGCCTGGTTTACTTCGGAACTGTCTTCAGAGGAACGAAAGATCTGGGGCGAACTCAAGCAGAAGAACCCTCTTTTAGCAGACGCCTACTGCGAAACACTGGCCGCGCGCCTGACTGCGACCAGAATTATTGCCCGGGCACGCGGAGAAACATTGAGAGTTGAGCGACAGATCAATCGCACCCGCAACATACCTGGCGTCGACACCAGCTCGCTCCTCAATGATCTGCTTTCAGATCGCCAGCGTTCCGAGGAACTTCGAAAGGAAGCGACTATTCGCCTATCCGAGGCCAAGGCCCGACTGCAAACTATCGAAGCCGCCGCAAACCGCCGACTGAGCCAGAAAGAAACCGATTTGATGTTGAGGCGTTTGGAGGCTTCCCAGGAACACTTTCCACTGGCCCTCGAGATGGATAATTTGGAGCGTGAAGCGCTCCGCGAGTTGGGGCCGCCTCAGCGCATCCCTGAAGAGTCTGAAAAGCTTCCTTAAAGATCTGATAGGCGCCCGGAAAGTTTTGGGACCACACCCGATCGTTAGGCCAGATCTTTCCGTCGGTAGACGCCGGGCGCGACGCGCAACGCAAAACCTTCATCGACAAGCGCCCAGTTACCAATTCCCGCGTCCGGGTTTGATAGCCCTGTGACGCGCGCAAGTTCACCGCGCCACGTCATTCCAGCTCCCACAAGGTAAGCTCGCGCAATTTCCTTCAGCGCTTCTTCCCTGCTGACGGTGGTCGCCAACTCATCCTGGAACCTGCTCTCCGCTAATGTCCAAATGTAGGTGAACTTTGGTTCGTAAACGATTTCGCCCGGAATAACTTTGAATACTCTCTGCAACTCATCGAGTGCCTTGGTAAAAGCGCTGCGGTCGATTACACCACTGGCCTTGCGAAGATCTCCGGTCGCCATCTCCCACTCCTTACGTAGCACCTTGAGTATGTCCTGCGCCGGCTGAGACAAAACAGATGGTTCTGGTTTCCGCTTCAGACCTGATAGCGCGTTGAAATGGGGAAGCAGTTTCCGGGTTATGAAGATCGAACGGTTGCCGCGCAACTTGCCGTAGTAAACACGACCGCGTTGAACAACCTCATCTTTTATGGTCCACGCCAGGCTGCTTTCCGGATCTTTCTGAACATTGCGCGGACTGTGGGCATCCCTGCGTCCGCATACAGCGATGTACAAAGAAGGACCCGGGCGGCGCGAATCTGTCAACGCTGCACAGAATCCGACGCGGTCAATGAATCTCTCGGCGGCCAGCGGCTCCTCGATGCGCAGTTCAGGTTCGCGGCACCACGTTTGGTCACGGTGAACTTCGATCTCTTCAGGAATTGGTGAGTGAACAGGTGTCACTGCAGGATGCTATCAGATTGACAGCAAAGCCAACCAACCTGACAGCAATCGGTCAATGTCTGACTGCGGTCAACATCGCCGGAGATTTGCAAAATCCCAATTGAAATACGGGTTTTGACACGCTAACTCATTTGGCACAGTTCATGCCAAGACGGCCGTGGCCGGTCATTGCCTACCGCAATGCAGGCGAAGCAGCGAAGGCCGGATCACTTTGAGGAGATAAGTCACATGAGGTTAACCGAAAGACTGAAGAAGCAGTTCACATTAATGCTGGCGGCTCTGCTGCTCTTGCAAGTTGTGCCGATGAGCGTCAGCGCCCAGTCAGGCCTGCGCAAAAAAGCCGTTAGCCAGGACGCAGCAGAAGCCCGTCAAGACCTGGCGGCCGAGCAGCAAGAGCAGTCACCGGCCAGCAGCTCTTCATGGCGGTCAAAGATTGCAGCCGACCTGGGGCAGAGTGCGGATGCTGTAACGTCCGGCCACCGGCGCGACAAGATGAGTCGTGTGATTATCCAACTGCAGGCTGCGAAGCCGGGTGGTCAAACGACTAACGGCATCATGCTAACTGATTCTACGGGCATTATGTTAGGCGACGCGGCAGTCCGCGCTGGATTACAGACGAAGTTGGCGCGCCACGGCGGTCAACTCAAGAACACCTTCAGCCACATTGGCATGATCACGGCCGACCTGCCGCTGTCGCGCATTCGGGAGCTGGAGTATGACAACGACATCGCCTACATCAGTCCTGATCGCCCTGTCGCTTCGCATGGGCATGTGGAGACTACGAGTGGCGCCGCAGTGGCCGATGCGCGCACGGAGGTTGCAGGTTTCACGTCCATCAATGGCACCGGCGTCGGCATAGCCGTGCTCGATAGTGGCATTGACAACAGTCACAACCTAATCAAGGCATCAAGCGGACGCCCGGGCGTGGTCTACTCAAAAACCTACACTAGCGTTCCAAATAATAAGGATTACTTCGGACATGGGACCCACGTTGCCTCCATGCTCTTCGGGAGCCCTGCGTTCAAGTCAGACTACTACGGGGGTCTGGCCTATGAATCCAAAGTGGTTAACTTGGGAGTTCTCGACAGCGCAGGTAAGGGCCTTTCCAGCAACGTTATCGCGGCGCTTGATTGGTGCATCGCGAACAAAGCGACCTACAACATCCGCGTCATCAACATGAGCCTGGGCACGCCCGCATTTGGCAGCTACAAAACCGACCCGTTGTGCCTGGCCGCGCGCCGAGCCTACGACGCCGGCATCGTTGTTGTTGTTGCCGCGGGCAATCGCGGAAAAGATTCATTGGGAAACAAGATCTATGGCGGCATTGATTCGCCGGGCATCGAGCCCTCGGTTATAACCGTGGGAGCAACTAACTCGTTCGGAACCGATACCAGAGCCGACGATACCATCGCCACCTATAGCTCACGCGGTCCGACGCGTGGCTATACCACCGATGCGAGCGGCGTCAGACACTACGACGATCTAATCAAACCCGACCTCGTCGCCCCCGGAAACAAGTTGATCGGCGCCATCTCTCCGAGCAGTGTCGGTCAGCTGACCAGCTTGATAACGCTGAATCCGTCGCTGAAGACTGGCAGCTCATCGGTTACGGTCGACCAGGTAATGTATCTGAGCGGCAGCTCGATGGCCACCCCGGTGGTGGCCGGGATCGCCGCCATGATGCTGGAAGCTAACCCCAACCTCACACCCGGTTTGGTCAAGGCAATCTTGATGTACACAGCTCAGCCGCTCCAGAGCTTCAACACCTTCGAGCAGGGCGCGGGCGAGGTCAACGCGGAAGGCGCCGTGCGCATCGCAAGCTGGGTCAAGTCAAATGCCTCTTCGCTGGCAGTCGGCACTTCCATGCTGAATAGCTGGGACGAGGGCAATCAGAACGACTCCATTAGCGCAACCGGCGAAACAATATTTTGGGGCCGCGGCATCACCGCTAACTTTTGCCTGCTCTATGGCAGCGACCTGATGACTAAGTGGCAGGGCATGTATGCGCTGAACAAGCTGCTGGCGGATGGTACCTCGATCACGAATGGCGTACTTGTTAAGAACACCAGTCTGGTAACGTCCGGCGTCAATAAGACTGCGGGACCGCTAATCAACAATGGTGTCCTGATTAGTGATGGTGTGTTGTTAGCTGACGGCGTACTCCTTGGTGATGGAGTGCTACTCGGCGACGGCGTGCTACTCGGTGATGGAGTATTGATCTCTGACGGGGTGCTACTCGGTGATGGCGTATTGATCTCCGACGGTGTGCTGCTCAGCGATTCAGCCTTAGGCGATAATACCGCTGCGATGCAAGCTGCACCATAACCGGCTAATCAATGAGCGCGTGACCGAAGATAGCATGACTGGATTTAGCAGACATGCCTCCGGAACCCAACTGTCAACACGGATGAGAGTTTACCCATGTATCAACTAAATTCAATTGCAGAGATCACGCCGGTCCTGACCGCACCAAAACTTCGGGCAATTGAAGTGCGTACGGTGCGCCTGACGGACGAGGACAAGACGGAAGTGCTTGAGTTCCTCGCCCAGCACCCCCTGCATACGGTCGCTCTGGTAGGCTTCATCCGCGACAACGGCTTGGTTAGTCCATTGAATCGCGGAACCTTCTATGGTTGTCGCAACCGCCAGGGCCAAATCGAAGGCGTCGCTCTCATCGGTCATGCGACCTTAATGGAAACCACGACCGACCGCGCCCTCGAAGCCTTCGCAAAACTCGCGCAGAAATGCAACACCGCTCATTTGATCATGGGTGAGAAGCAACGAATAGACGACTTCTGGAACTACTATGCAGCAGGCGGACAGGAAATACGTCTCGCTTGCCGCGAACTGCTATTTGAACTTCGCTGGCCCATTGAGGTGCACCAAGAAGTTTCCAGTTTGCGTCTGGCTACTCTTGAAGACCTGGAACTGGTAATCCCCGTCCATGCCAAATTGGCCCTGGCTGAGAGCGGCGTGAACCCATTGGAGAAAGATCCTCAGGGCTTCCGCCAGCGCTGCGCCCGACGCATCGAGCAGGACCGCACCTGGGTCTGGGTGGAGGATGGCGAACTGATATTCAAAGCTGAAGTTATCTCTGAGAACCCCGAGGTCATTTACCTCGAAGGGGTCTGGGTCAACCCCAGTCTACGCGGGCAGCGCCTCGGCCTGCGCTGCATGTCCCAGCTGGCTCAGAATCTCTTGTCGCATACCCAATCGCTCTGCCTGCTTGTCAATGAGACAAACACCGCTGCTCAGCTTTTCTACAAGCGAGCCGGCTACAAGCTCCGCAGCATCTATGACACCATCTTCCTTGCCTAGAGTCTTCCTCCAAAGGAAAATCCCAGCAAAAGGAATCCCACCATCGGAAGAGTGTCTGCCCCTTCTGGCCCAGGGTGGGACGGCAGCGCTGGACCATAAAGGTGCGGGAAATATCTCGACAACCTAAGGTTCAATGGTCTAAACTGCTTTTCAACCGCGGGAGCTATGGCTTCGGCGAGTGAACGTCTGGTGCACAGCCCCAAGGCTGGAATAAACAGCCAAACCCTCAACATAACCCTGCGGAATTCCCACAATCTGGGCTCATCAGAAGGTAATCAACAAGCCGTTTCACCGAAGAACTATGGACATATGAACCAGAACCTGCTCGGCCAAAGATAGCGGATCGCCCTCTCCGATAAGGCCAGCCAAAGGGCTCCGATTGCGGGGAATACTAGAATCTCGCTGGCAACATCCTGGCGTCGGCCCGCAATTCGATGGAATTGATTAGCACTGCATTCGCTCCTTTGCCACCTGCAGCGCCCTTCCGCGCTCCTTCAACAGATGAACACACCAACCAGAGTTCGGATTTACCAGTGGACAATCATCGCTCTTGGCCTGCTAATCTGCCTTGTTTCTATTTCCCGTCTCCGCTTATCAGAAATTGACCTACGTTTTCTTCTCCTGACCGCTATCACAGTCATCGTCGGCGCTAGAATTACGATCCAGATTCCGAGGGTAAGAGGCCTGGTCTCGGTTTCGGACACCTTTGTCTTCCTTGCAATTCTGCTGTTCAGTCGAGAAGCGGCAACACTGCTCGCGGCTGCCGAGGGACTTAGCTCGTCGGTGCGCTTCAGTAAGAAGACTGTGACAATCCTCTTCAACATGTGCGTCATGGCTTGCTCTACGTTTCTCGCAGTCTCGGCCTTGCGATTCGTTTGGGGGCCGTCTGTTTTTAGCGAGGATTATTCAGCTGACTACGTCGTTGCACTCTCCCTGCTGGCGTGCATCCAATATGCCAGCAATTCAGGTATTGTCGCTCTAGGGGCGGCTTTGAAAACTGATCAACCCTTCTGGCGAACATGGAAGGAAGGTTTTCTGTGGACGTCTATCACGTATTTCGCTGGAGCTTTTGCCGCCGGCATCGTGTCTAAGCTGATCGGCGCTTTTGGCTTTTACGCCCTCCTCGCAACCGCACCCATTATCGTGGTTGTTTACTTCACGTACACCACCTACCTGAAAAACATCGAAGCTTCAAAGTCGGAGGCGGAGCAAGCTGAACGCCATGTCGACGCCCTGCGTGAGAGTGAGGAACGCTTCCGCAGCGCTTTTGACCACGCCGCTGGAATGGCGTTGGTAGCACCCGACGGTCGATGGATTCAGGTCAATAGATCCCTGTGCGGGATGCTGGGATACTCTGAGGACGAGCTCCTGGCCGGCAACTTTCAGCTCATCACCCATCCTGACGACCTTAACTTGATGCTCGATCAGCTTAGGAAGCTGAATGAGGGCACGATCTCCAGTCTTCAGTTGGAGCAGCGCTACCTTCATAAGAACCGCCAGCTCAGATGGGTGCTGCTCAGCGTCTCGACCGTCAACGATGCGCAAAACCGCTCTGCCAATTTGATTTTCCAGATGCAGGACATCACCGACCGCAAGCTAGCAGAAGAGAAACTGGTCCATGACGCGTTTCACGATGCCTTGACGGGCCTACCAAATAGAATTCTTTTTATGGACCGCCTCAAGCAATCGGTACACAGGGCCAAGCGCAAGAAACACTTTCCATTTGGGGTCCTGTTTCTGGATTTCGATCGATTCAAACTTATCAATGACAGCCTGGGACATATGGCAGGTGATCAGCTCCTGATCGCAATCGCCAGCAGACTTGAGAAGAGTGTTCGCCCGGCGGATACCGTGGCCAGGCTCGGTGGCGATGAATTCACGATCCTAGTCGAAGACTTAAACAGTCCAGACGAGGCAATCGTTGTAGTTAAGCGCCTACTGCGTAACCTAGCAGAGCCCTTTAAGGTTTCGGGCCGAGAAGTCTTTATCACAGCCAGCGTCGGTGTTGCGCTCAGCACTGCTGGATACGAACACGCCGAAGACGTCCTGCGAGATGCGGACACAGCAATGTACCGGGCAAAGAGCCTGGGCAAGGCACGTTACGAGATCTTTGACAAGGCAATGCACGCCAATGCCACGGATCTGCTCCAGATTGAAACGGATCTTTGGCGCGCGCTCGAGCGCAAAGAACTTACTCTGGACTATCAACCTATCGTCTCACTCCGAACAGGGAGGATTGCCGGTTTTGAAGCCCTTTTGCGCTGGCTACATCCGGCGCGCGGAATAGTTTCACCACTCGAATTCATTTCCGTGGCGGAGGAGACTGGCTTGATTGTACCGATCGGTCAATGGGTTCTAAACCAGGCGTGTCGCCAGGCTCGTGAGTGGCAAACGCGCTACCCTCAGGAACCACCTTTGCACGTGAGTGTAAACCTCTCTGCCAAACAGTTCATGCAGCCGGATCTCATCGACCAGGTAGGCCTCGCCCTGGACAGCAGTGGCTTGAATCCGGCGAGTCTCAAGGTCGAAATCACAGAAAGCATGGTAATGCAAAGTTTGGAATCAACCACACACATGCTCAAGCAACTGCGAGGGTTAGGCGTTGAGATCAGTCTCGATGATTTCGGGACCGGATATTCTTCGCTTAGCTGTCTGCATCGCTTTCCGATTTCAGTGCTGAAGGTAGACCGTTCGTTCGTCAGCTCGATGACCGATGACCAGGAACACCTGGAAATAGTTCGTACCATTATGGCGCTTGCGCGAAATCTCAAGATGGATGTTGTTGCTGAAGGCGTGGAAACTCTGGAGCAGGCCGAGGAACTCAGGGCAATGAATTGTGAGTATGGCCAGGGCTACTACTTCTCAAGAGCACTTAACGCTGAAAGCGCAGTGAGGTTGTTATCCGCAGACTCGGCAAATGAGCTTTCCCCCCCAGCAGTTGACAGCCTAATTGACTACGAGCACACCCTCATTGCCTGAACGCCTTTCCGGCCCACAGCGTTCGTTCTGCGCGTGATCCCCGAGCATAAAACATCGGCGATAGAGCGCTCGGCCGAATAAGCGTCCTCAAGGACAGCTCAGACACAAAAGGAGATTGGGTCATTCTGAAAGCTCGAAACATTTAACTTGACCACACAGGTCAAGTTGCTCAATTGGCTGGTCTTTCCAGGTAACTTAAGCCAATAAATCAAGGCTTTGGAGCTGTTGGTCACTTGGCACAGTCTCTGCAATGGTTGGACCGGCGGAGAATAATCTGCACCCTTGAGCTAATAAAGATGACGATTCTGGCAAACAAGATGAGCAAGTCCGCACCCCCTAAATCGCGGAAAACCGAGATATCTATCTCGTTATCGATGCACCCGGCGCCGTCGAGAGCCCAATTCTTTCCGACTGCTGGCGCACCGGTTGGAGTCGAGCTCTTGAACGATGAAAACCTGGATGAGGTCCTGTCATTTCTCGGCAGACACCCAATCCAAACGGTAGGCATGGTGGGCCTGATTCACGACAATGGCCTGCAAAGCCCGCTCAATCGCGGAGCCTTTTTTGGCTGCCGCAATTACCTCGGTCAACTTGAAGGCGTGGCTCTCATTGGCCACGCAACCTTGATGGAAACTGATAGCGATCGAGCGCTCAAGGCTTTCGCCCAGACTGCTCAGACGTGCACATCCGCTCACCTGATCATGTGTAAGGAGGATCGAATCGATAAGTTTTGGGGCTACTACGCCGAAGCGGGCCAGGAGATGCGCCGTGCCTGCCGGGAACTTCTGTTCGAGCTCCGCTGGCCCATTGAATTTCCAGGAGAGGTTCCGAAGCTGCGGTTAGCGACGGTCGATGATCTGGACCTTCTTATTCCCGTCCACGCTGAATTAGCCCTTGAGGAGAGCGGTATCGATCCCAGAAATCATGATGCTCAAGGCTTCGCCAATCGATATGCCCGTCGCATCGCTCAGGGCAGGACTTGGGTTTTGACTCAAGATGAGAAACTCATTTTCAAAGCCGACGTCATATCCGATACATCAGAGGCAACCTACATCGAGGGCGTGTGGGTCAATCCTGAAGCAAGACGCCAGGGGCATGGCGGGATTTGCATGTCACAACTCGCGAGAATGCTTTTGTGGCGCACGAAATCTTTATGCCTGTTCGTAAACGACGAGAATGAAGACGCGCAAAGGTTTTACCGGCAGGCGGGTTACCACCTTCGCACCGTCTACGACACGATCTTCCTTAAGTAACCAAACCCCCCTGCCAAAGGTCTAAAGTGCGGAAATGATCTTAGCCAAAT
This sequence comes from Pyrinomonadaceae bacterium, assembly GCA_041493085.1. Lineage (GTDB taxonomy): Bacteria > Acidobacteriota > Blastocatellia > Pyrinomonadales > Pyrinomonadaceae > PSRF01. Next base: position 20,542 of record JBGPYG010000002.1, read on the forward strand.
CTACTCTAAACCAATTAACGCCCGCGCGTGTGACGCGACGTCCGGAGTCTGCCGGGCTCGCGAATCTGGCCGCCTCGGCGACAACCTGCGGCTACCACTTAGATCATCTGGTAATGCAGATTGAGTCTGCGAAAGTGCGGGATATCGTGGGCACAGTATTCTGGGATTTACTTCGCTTGCTGGAATGCTTAAGGCTGATAGAGACTCATCTGCGGCAGGTCGATGAGGCTAAAGAAACATTTACGCTGTTTCAACTCATCCACGCCGAGGCATCCGCGCTGGTGAAGTTTATCAGAGAGGACGCTTTGCCTTGCGAGGTGCTTAACGAGGAACTGGCCGACACGCTTGACGGAATTACTTTCGCAGTCAATCACGACCTGCAAAGGGTGTTCGAAACTAAGCCACCAGCGGCCACTGAGGAAAGGCCCGCTCAAGTAGTCGTTGGCAAGATGTTGCGCGCTCACGACCTGCTCACCAACTGCCTGCAACAATCCACAATCAGTTTGGCAATAATGTTTGACCCCGCACTTGAAGGAACCAGACTATTTGATAACTCCGACGCCCGCTACCGACAGTCGGTTCAGCTTTGCGAGGACCTCTCGACGCTGCTCGAACTTGTTGCAGCTTGCGGGACGACGCGAGAGGATCCGGCGTTTGCTAACCTTACAGCGAGCGTGGAACTATTTCGGAGCGTGAGTTTGGAGTGTCTGATGTATTCGGATTGGCCGCAATTCGAAAGCTTTTGCGAGAAAATCCAGCTCGCCTCAACGCCGGAGTTCGAGCCGGTGCTTCATCAGTTTCGCTGTTATCTGGAAACTCTTCTTGGTCAAGTAAGAATGCGAGCTGTCCTCGCTAATGAATCTCCAATTCAATTCGGCGTAAACGCTACCAGCCCATGGCCAACGGCCGACGCAGAAGGCTCCACGCAATTTTCTGCGTCATCAGATCTCCAGGATGAAAATGCCACCTGGGACACGCTCCCCCTGGCAGTCTGATGAAAAGCTGCGGTGAAAAAACCACATGTGATGCCACTCAATGCAGATATCAAGAATGAGAAGCTGGTTAAGGCCTACATGTGGACTACCATCGGCGCCGGTGGCTTGATCTATTTCGTGGCCGCCTACCGGCTTGACTCCCGAACAGTAGACCTCCGATTCCTGGTCCTCACCGCCATTACACTCTTTCTTAGCTCGCGAATAACTATCAAGATTCCCGAGTTTCGTTCTCAGATCTCGGTTTCCGATACGTTAATCTTCCTGACTCTCGTGCTCTACGGTTACGAGGCCGCGATTCTCATGGCCGCCACCGAAGCGCTGCTCTCGTCGTTTCGCTTTAGCCGGAAGCTTTCAACGATTCTCTTCAACTGGGGCTGCGCGGGCTTGTCGACTTGCGTTACTTCCTACTCGCTGAGATTCGTTTATGGAGATCCCGTGGCGCTCACTGCCGGCCCTCTCTCAGCGAGATTCATTACAGCCGTTGGCCTGATGGCCCTGGTTCAATACGCGACAAACTCAGGCGTAGTCGCCATCGCCGGCGCGCTCAGAACAGGCGCGCCAATCTGGCAGACATGGAAAAAGCATTACCTTTGGACCTCGATCACTTACTTCGCGGGCGCCTCTGCAGCCGCAGTGATTGCCAAGCTGATCGGCCAGGTTGGCTTCTATGCGCTGATCGTAACCCTCCCCATCATTGCCATCGTCTTCTTCACCTATCGAACCTACCTGAAGAATGTCGAAGCCTCCGCAAAGCAAGCTGAACAGGCTGAAAGCCACGTTGCCGAACTCTCCCACTACATAGCCGAACAGGAGCGTATTCGTGAACAGTTCTCACAGATGGAAAAACTTTCCGCGCTGGGCGAGTTGGCGTCGGGAGTGGCTCACGATTTCAATAACACGCTAGCCGGAATTCTCGGGCGGGCTCAGTTGATTCTCCGCACTAACGATCCGGAAAAGATTCAACGCGGACTAAACATCATAATCAAGACCGCCGAGGATGGCGCTAAGACCGTAAAAAGAATCCAGGACTTCGCGCGCCAGCGGCGCGATCACGATTTTGAGCCTGTCTCCATTGACCAGATACTTCTCGATGTTAGTGAGGTAACCAGGCCACGCTGGAAGGATCGCGCCGAGGCGTCAAATGTTCAAATCAGCCTCGATCTCCAAATTCGCTCCAAGGCCAAAGTCATGGGTGATGAATCGGAACTGCGCGAAGTTCTGGTCAATATGGTCTTCAATGCAGTCGATGCTATGCCCCAGGGCGGCAACCTGACACTATCAGCGGAGGATGTTGACCAGTCAGTTGTGATTTCTGTTGGTGACACCGGCACCGGCATGGCCCCTGATGTTAAGTCACGCATCTTTGATCCCTTCTTCACCACGAAGGGCAAAGCCGGCATGGGCCTGGGCCTGGCGGTAGGCTTCGGAATCATCCGGCGCCATGAAGGTTCTGTTGAGGTTGAGTCGGCAATAGGGACTGGCACCAAATTCAAGATCATTCTGCCAAAGGCCACGATTGCCGAAGAGCCGGTTTTGGTTGACGCGAAACCAGAAACGGCCTCGATTGAAAACTCCACCAACGCGAGCGCTCCACGTTTCTTTGAGGGACCTCAGCCGACGATTCTGGTTGTGGACGATGAAGAAGCTGTGCGGGAATTACTGAGAGATTTGCTTGAAAGCGAAGGCTTCAGAGTTTACCTGGCGCCGGGTGGCCGCGAAGCACTCAGCCTGTTTGCAGTGCAACAATTCGATGGCATTTTTACGGATGTCGGCATGCCGGGAATGAGCGGTTGGGAACTTGCTCATGTCATCCGTCAAAGCAATGAGACAGTCCCGATTGCCGTAATTACGGGCTGGGGAGAAGCCGTTGGCTCTGATGAACAGAGAGAAGCGCGTGTTGACTGGGTAGTTACCAAGCCTTTCAGGGCGGAACGCATTAGTGAGCTGGCCCAGGAGATTTCCAAAAGAAGCAGCTTTGCTAAGCGAGCAGCTTTTTCAATTGTCGCCGCGTGAGTTCGAATCTGAAATCAGCCTCAACGTTCACCGTCACCGAGGCTCTTCCCTCACAATCTTCCAGTCGCTCGCGTCCTCCTGATTCGCGCTTCCATCGTGAGCCAACTTGTCAGACGAGGAACCTTCCAGTAAATGTCTGCGATACTCGAGGGCTCGCTTCACACTCTTCTCTACAACTTCAAGCGAAAAAGGCTTCAAGAGAAAATCGAAAGCTCCGAGCTTGATCAAACCCTGCGCGTGCTCCTGATCGCCGATACCGGAAATAATAATTACCGGCGTATCTGGAAACTTCTGGCGTATGTGTCCAAGCAATTCCAACCCGCTTAACCCGGGCATTGAAATATCCGTGAGCACGACGTCGTAAGCGTCAGCCTCAAGCCGCGCAAATGCTTTTTCCGCCGTCTCAGCGGTCTGGCAAACATATTCTTCAGCGAGAAGCTCGTAAAGTGTGTCGCGAATGGTGTCGTCGTCGTCGACGACCAGGACTCTTGGCATGTATGGACCTCCCACGTTTTTACACAAGTAACAGCCTCGAACTCTCGAGCGCTGGGATCTTGGGAGGACCAACGAATAGAGTGAGGTTCTAAACGGCGAAATAATAACATACCTTCTTATTTCGAAACGAAAATGAGGGTCGGCAACTTTCGTCACCGGCCCTCAAGCTTCATCCGCTCACGCTAGACTTCTTAGCGTGGGCCCGTGGCACGAATGGTTAACTCCGTACCTCGATCCAATTGAAGATCATCGCGACCTTGAACGTAAACAGATCCGGCACCGCCTCCGGCTCCGACGATAGCACCGATAGCCGCGCCTTTGCCGCCACCGGCAATGGCGCCAATAATCGCGCCGACCGCTGTACCAATGGCTGCTCGTTCGACAGTCTTGGTAGTTTGATTGTCATCCCGGACCGTTCCTTCGTTGTCTATCTTAACCGTATCTCCTTGCGCACTCCTCACGGAATCAAGGATACCGGCAAAGCGATACGATCTGCTGTCGCGCAGGCGGATAGCATCGAAGTTCAGCGTCATCTGTGATCGTCCGGTAATCCGACCGCTACGCTGAACGCTTGAAACATGACCTTCGATCGTGGCGCCCTCATACTGTGACGGCTGCCGCACGGTAGCCGTGAAACGATCACCTTCTTTTGCATTCGCAGTGGAAAGACCATTGTCGAGAACAGCAACCACAGTTTCTCCGTTGGCAAGAATAAAATCCGTGCCGTTTGTCGTGGGAGTGTCATTCGGATAGGTCTGTGGTCCGGTGTTGATATCAAAACGAGCAACGTCAGACGTCTTGTCGTAGGTGCTTTGCACAACTACCGGGTTTGAGAGTCCCTGAACATACACCCTGCGCGTAACGCTCATTCTGCGCCCGTTATCAAGCGGGTTGAATGTAACGTTGAATTCGGTAGCGCGATCTCCAGTTGAGCTGACAATCAGTTGGTTGCCGGTAAGCGTCGCCCGAGCGCGCATCGTGCGACCATTGTTTGTCTCGACTCGCTCAACACCATCGGCGGAGAACGTGATTTGCGGCGCCCGTGACGACGCCAGCGTCACATTCCTGCCACGCAGATCTATTGCGATCTGATCGGGAGACTCAAGCCGTGCGGCCAGTTGATCGCGCAGCCGAGCGCGATCGCCGGAGGTTACAGACCGTGTGGCGCGGTCAGCCGCTTGGCCTGGATCGTCGCTTTGCGATGGATCGAGACGATATGTCCCCGTCAGAAGGTTGGTACCGTAGCCGGTGTTGGGATAGGTATTGTTCGGATAAGTTTGACCAATTGTCGGCCACGTCACGTTGTAGACACTCGCCAGTTGATTTAGGTCGGTGCGTAAGTCAGTCCAACTGCGAAGGACTCCAGCGTTGCGAATATTCTGCTCGGTGATGAACCGCTCGATCAGGGCGGCGCGGTTAAGAACTTCCTGTGCGTTGGCCGCAGTCGACTGTCTTCTGTCGAAACGGTCTCGCAACTGAGTTACGGCGGTATTTAGGTCTTGTACCAGGTTGTTTACGTCTTCTCCGCCTGTTCCGTAAACGCGGCTCTGATTCTGCGCATTTAAACTATTACGCAATACGTTAGTGCGATTTTCGATTCGTAGTATTAATTGTCTCACCGTACGAGTCGTTCCTCGATAGGTTTGACGTTGAGCTTGCGTAAGCGTGGCCCCCGCGGATAACACAACCACCGCGAGAACCGCTGTCAGCGTTTTTCTAATTGCAATCATTTTTCTTCCTCCAAATTTTCAGAAACACATTGGCGCAGACACTTAGTTGGGCCCAATGCTAAATTTAGTTCACTTCCCACAACCACGCTCTGTCACACATTCGAAACAAAGCGTGCTGCGGGTTCGCTATGATCCCAACAAGCACCGTGCCACGAGGGGCAATAAACTCTTTCATGGCAAAACTGTTGTAATTAGAAGGAACGTGAGGGCCAAAGGGTGAATTTGCACGGGCATCGCGAACTTATCCCCTGTGCTATTCTCTGGCAGGAGGCACCGTAATGAGTACAGAAGATTCCAAAGCGGTTGTCCGGTTAGCAGTTACAGACCTTTTTGTTGGCCTCTCGCCTTCGGGTCATGCAGTGGTGATTGACACGGACCACGATCGCAATTCCGCGCCAAGCCCGATGGAACTGCTATTGCTGGCGCTGGGATCGTGCACGGGTGTGGATGTGGTTTCCATTCTGCGAAAGAAGCGCCAGGAGGTGACGGGATATCGGGTCGAGGTGCGCGGGCAACGGCGCGAGGATCATCCGCGCAGCTATAAGCGGATGGAAGTGCATCACATTGTCACAGGGCGTAACATTTCCGAGCGATCAGTCGCGCAGGCGATTGAGCTGTCCGAGCAGAAATACTGTAGCGTCGCGGCGACCTTAAGACCGACAGCGGAAATCGTTTCCAGCTTTGAGATCATCGAAGGCTAGGCGACGGTGAACCGTAGCAGTGAGCAGTGAGTAGAGGGAGGGCCCTCCTGTCAGTACCACCTGCGGTAGCGGGTGGGTATTCACGCTGATTGCTGTCTACTGATTACTGATTACTGATTGCTGATTACTACAAGGAGTTTTCATTCAAGTGACATCGCGTTCATTGTTCTTATTATTGCTGCTCGCCTTGCTTGGTGGCGCTGCCCTTCCCTACACCACTACCGCTCAGATTCAAAGCAAGCAAGCCAACAGCGACGCCGCCCTGGCAGAGGTACGGCGCGAGGATCGCCTCGCACGAAACGTCAAAGGAATAATCACGCGCCTAACTCCCGAGGAACACCTTCGCCGCGCCGGCATCTACCACGCCAACCGCGCTTTCGAAGAGGCGCGCGAGCACTGGCTGGCGTTGATGAACTACTACCCAGACGATCCACGAGTGGCGGAGGCGCTGCTGGGCACTGGCCGGTCATATTTCCAGGCGCGACGTTATTACGAAGCCTGCAACGCCTACGACCGACTCGCCCGTAGTTATCCCTCCACCAAGGAGGGTCGAGAAGGGCTCAACTTCAGCGCCGCCGCATTGCTTCGCCTGGGCAGGACTTCGGAAGCCGCCGACCGCTACATCGAATACATCAATCGCTATCCCGACGGCGAAAGAATTGAAACTGCCCACCTGAATGCAATCGACACCTTAAGAGAAGCCGGACGTTTGCAAGACGCCAGCGCCTGGGTTGCCCGAACCCGACAGCGATTCTCCGGCACGCCTACCGACACCAACGCGTTGTTTGGTCAACTGCGCATGGAAATTGCCGAACGTAACTGGAGGCGGGCCCTCGCGAGCGCAGACGAGCTGAGCAGAAACACTTTTCAAAAAGCCGTGGCCACCAGCCCTGCGGAAGTTGCTTACTTAAAGGCCTACAGTCTTGACCGCGCGGGCAATCGTGACGATGCAATTGCCGCTTATCTGACAGTTCCCGGCGGGATCGATTCGTATTACGGCTGGCTGGCGACCGACCGACTGGCAAACATTGCTGACGGCAAGCGGCGCGCATTGGTTGACGAGCGCGCGATTCGCAATCGGTCGCAGGCGGCGTCCGTTGCCGGTAGCTATCCGGCGCCCTACCGGCAGGCAATCATCACCACCGCCAAGTCGCGCAAACTCGATCCCCGCTTGATTCTGGCTCTGATTAAACAGGAGAGTGTGTTTCGTCCGCTCGCAAAATCTCCCGCCGGCGCGCGCGGCTTGTTGCAACTAACGATCGACGCCGCGCAGAAATATGCATCGAATGCAGGTATGCACCAGGTGCAGGAGAGCCAACTCTATCAACCCGAGACTTCAATCCGTCTCGGCGGCGAATACCTGGCGGAGCTGTCGGCGATGTTTCCCAACCTGCCTGAAGCCGTGGCTGCTTCCTATAATGGCGGTGAAGATAACGTGGCTCGCTGGGTGAGACGCGCGAAACAAAACGACCCCGGCGTGTTCACCTCAGAAGTGGGCTTCGACGAAACCAAAGCGTACGTGCAAAAAGTAATGAACAACTACCGCATCTACAAACAACTCTACACCCCCGACCTCACGCGCAAATAGCACTCATTACTCATTACGCATTACAATCCACATGGGGAACTAGTTGGAAAGGACAGTCTTCTGCTTCCAACTCCTCTGGCTTTCCGAACAGCTTTTCCAACATAATGCCTGCTATGTAGGCTAACGGCCTGTGCCGCCCGACCATCTTCGTATGAAACATTGTCCGGAATGTGATTCAAGTTTTCCTGATACGGATCAGTTCTGCGAACTCGACGGTACTACACTTGTCGCAGACTATTCGGATAGTAATCCTGACGTGTTAGTACCGCCTGCGGACCGGGGGCCCCAGATGGGAAGCGCGGCTGGCGTGGTGCGAGCGGGTGGGTATCAAGTCTCCCGCGACCGCCCACTCCAACAGAACTGGACGCTTCTCATTGTCATGGCAGTCGCCGGCGTGGCGATTGGCATGGTCCTGTTCGTCGTCTACCAGCGGATGACGGGTGAAATTCCAGAACAGAGTCCCAACGAGCCACCATCGAATGAGGCTGTAACGCAGCAACAGATACCTCTCCGGCCTTTGCTTGCTTCGCCCTCTGTCAGTGCAACTCCGTCGCCAGAACCGTCTCCCTCACCGAGTGTGATGCCGTCGCCCGTGGTTCAAGCGGAGTCTGCGCCCGTCGCACTAAGTTCCAGTCCGGTATCGACGGGCGGAGACGAAAAGACCAGGCGTGGGACGGTTACGATTCGGCTCACTAACGGCACTAGCGTTGAGGCCGATGAGGTGTGGGAAACAGGCGAAGGAATCTGGTATCGACACCGCGGTGTGGTAACTCTGCTGGAGCGCCAGCAAGTGAATGCGATCGAGAAACCATCACCGGGTACGTCCTCGCCAGCAGCAACACCAACAGCTTCGCCAAGCGGATCACCCTGATCCGTCTGCGTCTACTGCCTGCTGTCTGCTGTTTTACATCACCATGTTTGAACACGTTATCGAGGACGCAGTCGGAGGATCTTTTTCTGGCAGGGCGTTCTGCAAGATTTCTTCCAGCAACTCGGCCGTTACCTCTAGGCTGTTGAGCAGTGGAAGCAAAGCTGCTTGCGCGGAGTGATTCCTGACGTAACGCTTCGCCTCGTCCTGGGCCAAAGCCAGGGCTACGTAAGCGTGAGCCAATTTGCGGACATCGACTTTTTCAACCGAAAGTTCGGGCATTTGCGGTTTCTCTACTAAGTTACCAATACTCATGATAGAAGGCTAAAACAGGGCACATTCCATATCCAGCTTCCAATACTCTGCGGCCCATCCTCCTCTAGAACGTCACTACCCTGACACGGTATTGATTTGGCCATTGGAAAACGAGGCAATATTGCGCTGTAAACCAGACATACCAGTTGCGGGCAAGCCTGGATTGGGTTTACTATTTGCCTCGCTCACGAGCAATGATACTTATGCGATTACTTGCTGCTTCTCTTTCAACTGGGCTAATCCTCGCGATTGCTTTCTCCTCGGCCCTGGGGCAAGGCGCTAGTGCGGTTAAAGAGAAAGGTCAGGATACATCCCAGCGTAGAGCAACCCCCCAAACTGCTGATGCCGAAACAAACGCGGCACCGGTAACTACCGCCCCGCAGGATAAGCCTGCGACACGGGTTTATTTGGTTGGCGGTGGACGAATGCAGGTTGATGAGCTGACGGCGAGAGCAGACGGCTTTTGGTATAAGCGCGGGAACGTTACAACGTTCCTGGATAAGACTCGGGTTGAGCGGATAGAACGCCCTGAAGACATTCAGGCTGCCGCCCTTGCCGAAACCCTTAAAGGCAGCTGGAGTATTTCAGACTCGGCCCGGGTAGAGAACTTCTTCATGGCTAAGTTTAATCGTCGCTTGCCGTTGACAGCCTTCGGCCAGTCGGAATTGCATACTCGCTGGGGACTCGATCATCGTCAGGGGATCGACGTGGGCCTCCACCCGGACAGCCCGGAGGGAAGAGCGCTAATCAACTTCTTGCGTACTGAGAAGATACCTTTCCTCGCGTTCCGAAGTGCCGTGCCAGGTGTGGCCACCGGCCCGCACGTCCACATTGGAAAAGGATCACACAAACTGCCCGCCCGATAGTTCATTCCGCACTCGGCACTCAATACTCATCACTCATCACTCATCGCTCTTCACCAGTGCGTGCTTCATCTGCGGGTATCTATGCACTATATGGGAGCGACTCCGAATGCGGTCTGCCAACTTAAGCCCGCAAATCAAACGATCTCGCATAATGACCTCAGAGGCATAGAGCTTGCCACCTTCTACACGAAGGGGAGACTTACAACTATGAAAAATTATGGAAAAGGGATAGGCGGGGCTCTTTTGTCGCTCGCATTTGTTTTTGGGGTATTTACCGCGACCAGCGGTATCGCTCAGGCGCAGGATCGCAATGATGATCGCAATTATCAACGTGGTCAGCAGGACGGTGATCGCGACGGTGATCGTAATGACCGGAATCGGCAGACGAGGCGACGCCGGCATCGCGATAATCGCCAGGGTAACAACCAGGGTGATTGGAGACGCAATCAGGACCAAAACCGTAATAATGGCGTCTATAACAACGGCCAGTATGGCAACAATGGTCAGTATGGCCGCAATGGGGGCTATGGGAATAACGGCGGATACAATCAGGTTGAGCTGGATCGCGGATACCAGCAAGGCTTGAATACCGGCGCGAGTGATGGGCAGCGCAGGCAGACTTACGACCCACAGAGATCGCACTATTTTAAAAACGCCTCATCGCAGGCATTTCGTCAGGGCTTCGTGCAGGGCTATGACCAGGGCTATCGGCAATACTCCAGGAATGGAAACCAGCGCAACCGGACGAGCAACGCTGGCTGGGGAAGCGTTCTTGGCGGCATTCTGGGCCGACCTTAAGCTATCAACGACCTTTAGCTATCAACGAATAGAAACCTTGAATGCCGCGACGCAATGTCGCGGCATTTTTTTTCACTCATCACTCATCACTCATCACTCATCACTTATTTAGGCTGTCACTGTTTTACTGTATGATGCGCATTCAAACGCCAAACCAGGAGGAGATGATCCATGATTCCTCGAGTCCTTTCCCGGCAGATCATTTACTCAGTACTCAGCACTCAGTATTCATTCCGCGGAGGTGAACATGAGACTCTCTACTCCCATCCTGGCCTTAATTCTTATTCTTGCGGTCGCACTTTCCTGCCGGCTTGCAGAGAGCCTCACCGGCGACCCCAAAGCCGGAACCGTTAGCAGCTTATGGCCCGACGTGCCACCGCTCGCGGGCGCTACGAAGGCTGACCTCGAAATCCCGCTCGGCGCGCGCCTGGCGATCCGCGCCATGATGCAGGGCAAGATAAACTTCATCGCTTTCACGACCGACCAGAGCGCGCAAGAGGTGCAAGCCTTCTATTCAAACGAACGCATGAAAGCAGCCGGCTGGACGCCCAGCAATAAAGGTTGTGTCGGCGACACTGAAGACAAAGACAACCACGGCGCGGTTTGTCTGTTTAAACGCAAGGATGGAAAGAAGGAGGAAGGCCTGGCCATCGTATTGGGCCAGGATGAAAAGACCAAGAAGACAGAAGTCTTTTACGTCCGCATCGAACTGCCCGAACCAACTCCATCACCTTGATGAGGCCAGAAGTCAGAAGTCACAAATCAGAAAGGACTGGGGGAGTCTTGATCATGCTTCCGAGCATTTTGCCATTGGAAACTTACGACGAGCGTTCATACGTTACCGCTTCTGAGGAGGATGCTAGATGACCCGACTTCGCTCCGTGGGCCTTTTCTTTGTCGTGTTGTTCGCTGTCGCATCTTCGCAAGTCGCAGCCCCGGTCGCGACGCCCGACAAGGCGAAGGCACAGGCGCTGTACGATCTGAGCAATGAGCCTGCTGTCGCAGACTTTGGATACTCCACTTACAACATCCAAAAGTTGGTCCGCGCGATAGGAATGGCGTATGAGTATTACGATTCGATCGATACAGCGACAAACTTGCCGGCAAACATTCGCGCCGTGGGACCTACACTGGCGGCCGGCGACAAACTTCGCCGCGCGGACAAAGCCGACGAAGCGATTGCGGCTTACCGGCGGGCGACTGCGGGGCCTATCGATACTGCGAAACTGGCGCGATCTTATCTGGGACAGGCGCTGGTCTTTGCGAAAACCACTGACCAACGACCGAAGGCCGTCCAGTTGTTGCGCCAGGTGCTGCGCTTCACGCCGGATAACGCCGATGCGAGCCTGGCGCTCGCGCTGAACTATTGCTTTTTGTTGGACTGGGAAAATGCGTTGCAGGTAGCGCAGCAGACGATTCGGATGAAGCCTAACGATCCGCGGCCGCGTTACTGGCTGGCCTGGATCTATTTCCACGGTTTGGGCGATAACGAGAATGCGATGGCCGCATACCAGGAGGAGCTGCGCCTGAAACCGGCTGACGACCACGCGCTCACCGATCTGGGAATTGCATACTTGTATACCAGACAATATGCAAACGCGGTCACGGCTTCCAACGAGCCATACGTTTGAAAGCCGACAACACCGACGCCTACTGGTTCCTGGGGATTACCTATTTACAGATGGCCAACAGGCCCCAGGCCCAACAGGTCTATCGCACCCTGCAGCGAATCGACAAAGACCTGGCTGAAGAGTTTGCGCGGCGGATGTGAAAAAAAACATCCAACCGCTAACGCAGGTGATCCTTTTTCCTCAACGGCGTATCCCTCTTCCCCTTATTTCTCTGCTCACTCATCCTCATCACTATCTACTGTTTACTTCGACTCGTCTTGGTAAAGCCAATCTGCTTGCGGTGTGGTTCCGGTGGAGTCATGAGCTCCCGAATAGCATCAAAAACTACCTTGAACTGTGCGTCATACTTCCGTTCGATTTCGCTGAGTTTACTGGCTAACTCCGCATTGGAAGCCAGCATCTGACGTAGCCTTACGAACGCTCTTACAACCTGAACACTCGCCAGGCTTGAAAATCCTTTCTGACCCGATTCGAAGTTAGGGCCGACCTTGACCATAAACATGCTCCCTTGCTGCTCTTCCTGAAGCAAGCCGTTGTTGACCAGCCCTGACGGTCGGCCTACTGCCCCGAACTGCCGTCTGCCTCCTGCCGTCTGCTTATTTTTTTTCACTTGCGGGCAGGGCAAGTTCCTCGTTACTATTCTCCATAGCCCCGCGAGTTACCTCACAAGACATCAGTAACAAGTTTACGTCACAGAAGATTAGTAATAAGTGTGAGGGATAAGTGATGAGAAAGAACCTACTCGTGCCTCTCGCAGTGTCTTTGCTGTTCTTAGGGCCCGCTACCTCCGCGCGGATGGGTAACGCTTACGGTCAGGAGAAAGCTGGGCCGCAACTGCCACCCCACACGAGCCGCCCGCGTGGGGACCCCGGCGTATGCGCGGATCTGCCCGGGCAGACTTCGGCCACACATCGATTCCAGCGGTTGGGGGAGACGATTGAAATTCCGATCAGAGGC
>JBGPYG010000041.1:0-15015 GCA_041493085.1 Pyrinomonadaceae bacterium
ATTTGACCGTCGGTCTGGCTGGTATTCAAACTTCGTTTGTTGCTCACTGGTTGCAGGTTAACGGAGTCGGCGCGCCCACGTGGGGCTTCCTTTTCACGACGGTACTTACGTTAACCACCGGCACAATCTTTGTCATGTGGCTCGGCGAGCAGATCACCGACAGAGGCGTCGGCAACGGAATTTCACTGCTAATCTTTGCGGGCATTGTCATCGGATTGCCGCGCGGCGTCCAACAAGTGTCGGAGCGGTTGCGCAGTGGCGACACGCTGGAGACGCTCGGAGTTCTCGGCCTGGTAGTGGCGTTAGTGGCGATAATCGCCTTTATCGTTTTTGTAGAAGCTGCCAGACGCAAGGTGCCGGTGAGCTATGCCAAACGCCACGTCGGCCGGCAGCTTGTAGGTGGCCAGCAAACCGCGATGCCGTTGAAGATCAATATGGGCGGCGTCATTCCGGTCATCTTTGGGTCGTCAGTCCTTTCAATGCCGCAGAGTCTGTTTGCGGCGTTTCCGCCGAACCAGAATCACACGGGTTGGACCGGGTCGAAGGTCTGGATCTCAATCTGGAACTTTTTTCAAACATTTCATGCCAGCGATCCCTATTACGAGTTGATCTATCTTTCGTTGATAGTTTTCTTCACTTTCTTTTATGTTTCGATCGTATTCAACGTTGAGGAAGTGGCTGACAATCTGCGCAAGCACGGCGGCTTTATGCCGGGCATTCGTCCGGGCAGGGCTACCGCGGAGTATCTCAATAGCATCCTTACGCGTTTGACCTCGGTGGGCGCTGTTTATCTTGCCCTGGTTGCTTTCGTGCCACAGTTCATGCTGAGCGGATTTAAGGTTGCTCGCCTGCCGCTGATTGGCACCTGGCTCGATGCGTTTGTAACCAGCACGCCTGGTATGTCCTGGATCCCCACGGGTATGGGCTACCAGTTTTACTTTGGCGGTACCTCGTTGTTGATTCTCGTCGGCGTGGCCATGGATACGGTGGCCCAAATCGAGGCCCAACTCGTGATGCGGAATTACGAAGGATTCCTTGGCGGTGGCGGACGTCTCCGCGGAAGAAGGGCCTGAAGCCATTTTCGATTGCCAAATTTCAATTGCCGATTTGTAACTCAAGCTTAAGGCGACAGACCAATCGGAAATTGGCAATCGGCAATCGAAAATTTGTTTATGTCGAAAATCATAGTCTTGATGGGTGCGCCTGGTGCTGGAAAAGGCACGCAGGCGCGCTTGCTTCAGGAACGCCTGAATCTGCCACAAGTTTCGACTGGCGACATGTTTCGCACGCTGAAGGAAGCGCAAACGCCACTTGCGGCTGAGGTGCGGGCGCTGATGGAAGCCGGGCAACTTGTGCCCGACGATGTGACTATCCGCGTGGTTCGCGAGCGGACCGGACACGAAGACTGCAAAAACGGCTACATCCTGGACGGCTTCCCGCGAACGCCGGCACAGGCAGCGATGCTGGAAGAACTGGCGGCCGAGCAGGGCAAGAAGATTCAAGCCATTGAAATTGAGGTCCCCCGCGAGTTACTGGCTAAGCGGATGGTGGGCCGTCGAAACTGCCCTGTCTGCGGTGAGATCTATAATATTTATTTCAAGCCACCGCGGGTTGATAACGTTTGCGACCTGCATCCCGAGGCGCAACTGAATCATCGAGCGGATGATAATTCGGGCACGGTGCAAGCACGGCTTGCTACTTATGAGAAGCAGACTCGACCTCTGCTCGATTATTATAAAGCTGCGAATCTTTTGCACGTTGTGGACGGCACCAGAGAACCTGAGGCGATTTATAAGGACATCGTGAAGATAGTGACAGAGGAAGAGTGACCGAAAAAGTCCAAGTTCTTGATCGGCGGGTTTCTTGTTGACGTTGGTATGATTATTGGGAAGTCAAAAAAAGAGCTGGAAAAAATGCGAGCTGCCGGACAGCTCACCGGGCTCGTTCTGCAGGAACTCAGGACGCTCGCCAAACCCGGCGTCTCTACTCTTGAAATCGATCGCGCCGCCGAGAAGATGATCCGCGATGCTGGTGGGCTGCCGACGTTTAAGGGCTATCACGGCTTTCCTTATTCTATCTGCGCGTCAGTAAATGAACAGGTAGTTCACGGCTTCCCCTCTAATTACAAACTGAAAGAAGGCGACATATTTTCCATTGATTGTGGTGTGACGCTTGCAGGGTTTGTTGGAGACACGGCGACGACGGTTCCGATTGGTAAAGTGAGCGATGCCTGGTTGGCGCTTGTTCGTGTTACCGAGGAATGCCTGGACCTGGCGATTGAAGAGTGCCGGCCAGGACGACATTTAGGAGACATCGGCGCCGCCGTACAGCAACATGCCGAGGCGCAGGGTTATTCGGTTGTACGCGAGTATGTCGGGCATGGGATTGGTCGCCGCATGCACGAAGACCCCCAGATACCAAATTACGGCAAGCCCGGGCAGGGTCCCAAAATAAAGGCCGGATACGTTTTTGCGGTCGAACCGATGATCAATCTTGGGACGCACCACACGAAGGTTTTAGGGGATGGCTGGACCGTAATTACTCTGGACGGAAAGCCGAGCGCGCATGCTGAACACACCATAGCAATAACGGAGGAAGGGCCGGAAGTGCTAACTAAAATTGCTTCCCCGAGCCTTGTGGAGGCCGCCCCGGAAGGCAGGATTGCGATCTCCAATTAAGGCCGTAACCCTAACGACCAGCGCGGCTTGGCAAAGCCATTTTGGCATGTTACTATTTGCAGTTTGTCGGTACAGGCAAAATTCGTTCTGAGCGGATATGGCGAAGGAAGAAGCTATAGAAGTTATGGCCAGGGTCCTTGAGACTTTGCCTAACGCTATGTTTCGAGTCGAGTTGGAAGACAGCCAGCACCAGGTGCTGGCGCACGTTTCGGGAAAGATGCGCAAGCATTTTATTCGGATTCTCCCGGGCGATCGCGTGCTGGTAGAGCTGTCCCCTTACGACTTGAACCGCGGACGAATTACGTATCGATACAAATAACACTCGTACCGACTTTGAGCAGAGAGATTCGAGGGTTGAGTAAATGAAAGTTCGTGCTTCGGTAAAAAAAATGTGCGACAAGTGCAAAGTCATTCACCGCAAGGGAGTGGTGCGAGTGATTTGCGTCAACCCGAAACATAAGCAGCGGCAGGGATAGACTATTTCGACTTGGATTTGCGATCGCCGGCCGAAAGGCAAGTCGCACCAAAGATAAACTGGAGAGTACTTACTAAAAATGGCACGTGTAGCTGGCGTCGATCTTCCACCGAATAAGCGGGCCGAGGTTGGGCTGACATACATATATGGGATCGGCCGTTCGCGCTCGAGCAGGATTCTCAATGCGGCGGCGGTCAACCTTGATACGCGCGTGAGGGATTTGAATGAGGATGAGCTAAGTCGTATCAGAGCAATCCTCGAAGCAGAAGGCGAAATCGAAGGCGACCTACGTAAGCGGATACAGATGGACATCAAGCGATTGATGGATATCGGTTGTTACCGTGGCTTGCGCCACCGCCGCTCGTTACCGGTTCGTGGTCAGCGTACGCATACCAACGCTCGCACTCGTAAAGGTCCCAGACGCGCGACTATTGCCAAGAAGAAGGCGCCAGGGAAGAAATAGATAGCATTTTCGATTTTGGATTTGCGATTTTCGATTGGTTATTACCAATCTGGAATCACAATCTAAAATCTGACACTGGAAATTCAAAAATCAAACAATGGCAAAAGCTACCGGCAAGAAAAAAGTTTTTCGTAAGAAAGAGAAGAAGAATGTTCCAGTGGGCATCGCACACGTTGCGGCCTCTTTCAACAACACGATGATCTCGATTACCGACCTGGAAGGTAATCTCATCGCGCAGTCGTCGGCTGGCGCGCGCGGCTTTAGAGGCTCCCGCAAGGGAACCCCGTTCGCTGCGCAGCAGGCCGCTTACGAAGCCGCGAAAAAAGCGCACGAGGCTGGTATGCAGCAGTGCGAGGTTCGCGTTAAAGGCCCTGGTGGTGGCCGCGAATCCGCGATCCGGGCGATTGCTAATGCCGGGATTAGAGTGGTGACGATTCGCGATTCGACGCCCATTCCACACAATGGTTGTCGTCCGCCCAAACGGCGCAGAGTGTGAGCAAAGTTGACTATTGAATAACCTAAAGGATGAAGGGCCGGCGGTGGTTCCTGGATTTGAGATTCAAATTTAGAACACGCAGCCTGTAAACTTTTCCGTCGAATTTAGACTGGAGGCAGAAAACAGTTGGCTAGGTATAGAGATGCGGTGTGCCGCTTATGCCGCCGCGAAGGCGCAAAGCTTTTTCTTAAAGGTGACAGGTGCTACAAGCCTTCTTGTCCGATTGAAAAGCGCGGTACGCAGCCGCCCGGACAACACGGCAACTCCATGCGTCGTGGCAAGGCGCTGGTTGGCTATGGCCAACAGTTGCGCGAAAAGCAGAAGGTCAAACGTATCTACTTCGTCCTTGAAGGACAGTTCCGTAACTACTTCGAACGCGCAGCGCGCATGAAGGGAATCACGGGTGAGAACCTTTTGTTCCTGCTCGAGCGCCGTCTGGATAACGCAGTTTACCGCGCAGGGTTTTCAACCTCTCGTCGACAAGCACGTCAGTTGGTTAATCACGGCCACATCCTGGTCAACGGAAAAAAAGTAGATATTCCGTCGTATCAGGTCAGGGCCGGCGAGGCAATCAGTATCAAAGAGGGAAGCCGCAAGAATCCGCACATCGAAGGCGCCTGGCAGACCGCCTCCGGACGCGGACGCCCGTCCTGGATTTCGCAGGATGGCGGGGAAATGTCGGCCCGCATTAGTGGCTTGCCGGCGCGCGAAGATATCGACCGCTCAATCAATGAGCAGCTTATCGTTGAGCTTTATAGCAAGTAATAGAGACCCGCAGGCTGCAAGTGAATTGCGGCTTTGCGGATAACAGCTTTTTCTAAAATCGGGACTTCAAACGCTATGGCTATGGATCAAAATAATCTCTGGACCGGATTTCAGATGCCTCGTCGCCTGGCAGCGGATGCGGAAACGCTGACCGAACGTTATGGCAGCTTCTCCGCGCAGCCTTTCGAGCGCGGCTTCGGCACCACCGTCGGCAATTCATTGCGACGCGCACTGCTTTCTTCGATTGAGGGTGCCGCAGTTACCGCTGTGAAGATTGAAGGGGTCGAGCACGAATTCTCCTCAATCAAAGGAGTGGTCGAAGACGCGACCGACGTAATTCTTAATTTGAAACAGGTGCCGTTTAAGCTTCACGGCAATGAGTCGAAGACTCTGAGAATTTCCAAGGAGACGGCGGGAGAAGTTACCGCCGCGGATATCGAGGGTGACGCGGACATGGAAGTATTGGACGACTCCGTGCACATCGCCACGGTTAGTGAAGGCGGTTCGCTGAAAATCGAAATGCGACTGAAGCGCGGGCGTGGTTACGTTTCGGCTGATCGAAACTTCGACGAAGACCTCTCGCTCGGTTACATCCCGATTGATTCCGTGCATACGCCGGTCAAGAAAGTCAACTACACGGTGGAAGCGGCCCGTCTCGGACAGAATACCGAGTTTGATAAGCTCACGATTGAAGTTTGGACTGATGGCTCGGTTAAGCCGGAAGATTCGATCGGCCTGGCGGCAAAGTTGATCAAGGATCACATGTCAATCTTCATCAACTTTGAAGAGGACACCGATGATTTCGCTTATTCGAAGATAGAGCGTCCGCCGCTGCCGCGTAACGATCAACTGGATCGCTCAGTCGACGAGCTTGAGTTGTCCGTGCGCTCTTACAACTGTTTGAAGAATGCCGATATCAGAACCATACGCGATTTGGTCCAGCGCAGTGAACGAGAAATGCTGGCCACGAAGAATTTCGGCAAGAAATCGCTGAACGAAATCAAGGAAATTCTAAACGGGATGGGTCTGGATTTTGGGATGGAGTTTGACGAGCAGGGAAATCCAATCCCGGGAACAGGCGGCCGCGACGGCGCCGATCTCAGCGACTTCAGCGATGTCGACGACGAGCAGTAAGAGAGCATAGGCGCGCGCGGGCGCCGGCCACAGGATGATTACGAATACGACGGGTTTTTAGAGTCATGCGACACCAAAAAGCACATCGCAAACTTGGGCGGACCAGCGAACATCGCATGTCAATGCTTCGCAATCTTGCTGTCTCGCTGATTAATTCTCGCGAGGAACGCATTGTCACAACGCTGCCGAAGGCAAAAGAGTTAAGGCCTTTTGTTGAGCGCGCCATCACACTTTCTCGCCGGGCTAATGGTCTTGAGGGTGACGACTCCGGAGCGCGCGCGTTGCACCTGCGCCGCCAGGCAGCAGGATTCTTTCACGCTGGCAATATGCAGCAGGCGGCCTTGACGGGAAAGCGCGGACAATTGCGCTTACCACGAACTGCCGGCGTCGCCGCGCTGAAGCGTCTGTTTGATGAGCTCGGCGAGCGCTACAAGGATCGACCCGGCGGTTACACCAGGATCTTCAAGCTGGGGCGCCGGGCGGGAGACAACGCTGAGCTAGCCATCATTGAGTTGGTCGACAATCAAGGCGAACGCGAAGCCCTCGAAGCGGCAAAGAAACGAAAGTCTGCCGGTGCAAAGAAGAAAAAGGGCACGGATGCGAAGAGCGCCACCGCGAGCGGACGCACTGGTGCTGCAAAGAAAGAAGCGGCCGACACAACGGCCAAAGCTTCCGACAAAGCTGAAACCGTGAAGGCATCAGAAGAGAGTGCAAGCGATGCTCCAGTAGCGACGCCCGAAGAGACTGCCGCGGTTGGTGAGTCTGAGTCAGGTACAGTCGAAGAGAGTTAGATTCAAACGTTTTGGTAACGCCGGGTGCTGATTTCGCGCTCGGTCGGAAATGCCCCAAATGACCATCGGCCTGCGCCAACCCGAGTCTTTTGGGGCTCAACACTTTGATAGGGTGCGTTTGGCGCGTTGAGTAACACCGGAAAAAGATGAGCGATCACGAAAGCGAAAAAGCAGAGATCGAGCTGCAACCGGAAAGCGAAGGCGAGGGTTCGAGTGAACGCGGTCGCGGTCGTCGTCGGCGTAGCCGATCAGTTGGCGCTGAGAGTTCTGTAAACATGGATGAGTTGCGTGAACTCATTCAGTTGATTCGTGAGAACGACTTTACCGAGTTTGAACTCGAGCGCGAAGGTTTTCGCGTGCGGTTTCGCAGAGGCGCGGAAGCCATTGAGGCCGGCGCTGGCGGTGTTAATGCACCTGGGGAATTAGCGGGATCTGCGAAGAGTGGTGCCCCGGTTGTCGAAACAAGAGTCTCGTCCGCATCCGCGCCCTCCCATCCGGGAGCAAAAGCTCAAACCGAAGCTTCTGAAGATCAAGACCTTTACATGATCCCTTCCCCGATAGTCGGAACCTTTTATCGCGCAGCGTCTCCAAACACCGACGCCTTTGTGAAGATCGGCAGCCCGGTCGAACCGGACTCAGTTGTTTGCATCATCGAGGCAATGAAGTTGATGAATGAAATACAGGCCGAGACCACTGGCGAGGTCGCGAAGATTTACGTCGAAAACGGGCAGCCGGTTGAGTATGGCCAGCCGCTGTTCGGCATTAAGAAGTAAGTCCAATGTCCAAAGTCCAAAGTCCATGTCCGCCAGGACAGAATGACTTTGGACTTTGGACTTTGGACATTGGACGTTGGACAAAAGATGAAGCCGGAGATTAGAAAGTTCAAGAAAATACTGATCGCTAACCGCGGCGAAATTGCCTGCCGGATTATCTGGACGTGCAAAGAGATGGGCATCCGCACGGTGGCCGTTCACAGCGACGTCGATCGCGATTCGCTTCATGTGCGCTTCGCCGACGAAGCGGCATGCATTGGCCCGGCGCCTTCAGCCCAGAGCTACCTTAATATTCCCGCCATCATTAGTACCGCTGAGATTTTCAACGTCGACGCGATTCATCCAGGTTATGGCTTCCTGGCGGAGTCTTCCCAATTCGCCGAGATTTGCGCCGCCTGCAACATTAAGTTCATTGGTCCGCCGGCCGACATCATTCGCTTGATGGGTGACAAAGTTGAAGCTCGACGGGCGATGGCAGAAGTCGGCTTGCCTGTGCTTCCGGGTAGCCCTGAGCCCGTGACTTCGGAAGCCGAGGGTTTGCAGTTAGCGCGCGAGATCGGATTTCCGGTAATCGTAAAAGCATCTGCCGGTGGCGGTGGTCGCGGCATGCGCATCGTTCACTCCGAAGACGAACTGGGCAAAGCTCTTGAGACCGCATCGACTGAAGCGGCCGCCGCGTTTAAGGACGGGAGCGTTTATATCGAACGGTACCTCGAAAATCCACGCCACATCGAAATCCAGGTTGTGGCTGACGAGTATGGCGACTGCATTCATCTCGGCGAGCGCGAATGTTCGATACAGAGGCGTCACCAGAAGTTGTTGGAGGAGGCGCCTTCGCCGGTGCTGTCTCCGGAGTTGCGCAATCAAATGGGCGACGCAGCAGTCGCGGCGTGCAAGAAGCTCGGCTATGCAAGCGCGGGCACAGTGGAGTTTCTGCTGGACAACGACAACAAGTTCTACTTTATGGAAATGAATACGCGCATTCAGGTCGAGCACGCGGTAACTGAGATGGTGACGCTCGCCGACATTGTGCGTAATCAGATCAGGATTGCAGAAGGCGAACCGCTGGGCTTTACTCAGGATGAACTTCTTATTGTGGGCCACGCCATCGAGTGTCGGGTTAATGCTGAAAACCCTGAGACCTTTGCACCCTCACCCGGGTTGATTACGGCTTTTAATTTACCGGGTGGGCCAGGCGTTCGCGTTGACACGTATGTTTACGCGGGCTACAAGGTCCCCCCTTTTTACGATTCGATGATCGCTAAAGTAATAACCCACGCGCGCACGCGAGATTTGGCTATCGCCCGCATGAAGCGGGCGCTGGAGGCGATGGTCATTGAAGGAATCAAAACGACGATTCCGCTCCACCTGAAGATCATGGACGATCCGAAGTTTAAGGCGGGCGACATCTCCACCAGTTTCATGGAGCATTTTCTTAAACAAAATGGGACGAAAGTCCCGAAACCCGAAAGTGGAGTCGGCGCTCCTGCGGGGTAAGCGTGAGCGGTTGCCGTTTGCGTGTGAGATGCCTATAATAATCGACTTTTCAATGGCGGCTTGACTCGTCTAAGAGGACAAAGAAATGGCATACGCAGTTATTAAAGCAGGCGGCAAGCAGTTTGTCGTGGAAAAGGGCAGCACGATACGCGTTCCCTCAATTGAGGCCGAAGCCGGCAAGTCGATTGAGCTGGACGCGATGTTGACGGCGGGCGCGGGTGGCGATGGCAACGATAGTGGCGGAGCCGATACGCCCGTAGTTGGCGCGGCTAAAGTTTCCGCAACTGTGGTCGACCACGGTCGTGGCGCCAAGATCGTGGTTTTCAAAAAGAAGCGTCGTAAACAATACAAACGCAAACAAGGTCACCGCCAGGGATACACGACGATAACAATTGACTCGATTGGATAGGGGGATTGCCGATTGCCAATTGCCAATTGCCGATTGAAGGAAGTCACTAAATCGGAAATCGGCAATCGCAAATCGGAAATGGCTTATGGCACACAAAAAGGGAGTTGGTTCGTCTCGGAACGGCCGCGACTCTAATTCGCAACGACTGGGTCTGAAAAAATTTGGCGGCGAGAGCGTTCTCGGCGGCAACATCCTCGCCCGGCAGCGGGGGACAAAATGGAAGCCCGGGAAAAACGTCGGTCGCGGTAAGGACGACACGCTGTTTGCCCTGATTGCCGGCGTGGTGAAGTTTGAAGACAAGGGCCGGACTGGGAAATTCATCAGCGTCTATCCGCAGGAGCAGGCGTCTTCAGCATAGGCCGTGCAAACGAAACACCGCTATCACGCGACGCCTGAGCCAAGTCATAGACTTAGCGCAGGGCGTCGCTTTCGATTTAAATGTTTATTGATCGCGTCAAGATTCGTGTACAAGGCGGCCATGGAGGCAATGGTGTAACGGCTTTTCGTCGGGAGAAGTTTGTGCCTCGCGGTGGTCCTTCGGGCGGCGATGGCGGACGCGGCGGAGATGTTTGGATCGTTGCCGATTCTTCCCTCAACACTTTGCTTCACCTTCGCTACAACCCGGAACACATTGCCGAACGCGGCAGGCATGGTGAAGGATCTAATTGCTCGGGTCGCGAAGGCGAAGACCGGACCGTAAGAGTGCCAGTGGGTACCCAGATCTTTGACAGCACAACGGGGGAACTGCTGCACGACCTGGCCAGCGATGGCTTGCGTTGGCTCGCCGCAAAAGGTGGGCGAGGAGGTTTTGGTAACTCCCACTTTGCAACGTCAACCAATCGCGCTCCACGCTATCACCAGAGCGGCAGTGAGGGCGAAGAGCTGGAGTTACAGCTGGAGTTAAAACTGCTCGCCGATGTGGGACTCGTGGGATTTCCTAACGCCGGCAAGTCGACGCTTATCTCGACTATCTCAGCAGCCAAGCCGAAGATCGCTGACTATCCGTTCACTACCCTGGAGCCGCATCTTGGCGTTGTTGATCTCGGCGACTTTCGCACCTTCGTAGTTGCGGATATGCCCGGGCTGATCGCGGGAGCGCACGAAGGCGCAGGCCTGGGCGATCGTTTTCTCCGTCATATCGAACGAACAAAATTGCTGCTCCATCTGGTTGACGTTTCCTCCGCCTCGGGACGTGATGCTGTTGCTGATTATCTGACAGTGAATCACGAGTTGCGGTCGTACAACCCGGAGTTGGCGAACCGGCCCCAGATCGTCGTGGCTACAAAGATCGACGCGCTTGACGAACCTGAGCGGTTGGAATCGTTGAAGCGGCAGGCGGCTGCGGATGGACTGCCATTTTTTGAGATCTCTTCGGTAACGAATAAAGGCACTAAGGAACTTGTTGCTGCTATCGCCGCGAAACTTAATGAGCTAACAGAATTGAGCTCGCAAGCCGGCGTAATTGAATTGGCTGTGTAGGACAGGCATTCCTGGCCGTCGCTACAACTCGTTTAGAGTAGGCACTTGTGCCGACGGCGGGACGAGTCCCGCATCTAAACGATCGCAGAGTGATGATGGAACAGCGGAAGCGCATTGCTATCTACGGCGGCACGTTTGATCCAGTTCATTTGGGCCACCTGGAAATCGCCCGAAGAGTTTCACAGTTATTTGCCATCGACGACTTTCTGTTTGTGCCGGCACGCGTAGCCCCACACAAGTCGGACCGTGAAGTTTCGTCGGCGCTACATCGCTACGCGATGTTGGCGCTGGCAACGAAGGCAGACCGGCGACTTTGTATTTCGACCCTGGAACTGGAAGGGCCTGAACGCCAGTATACGGTTGATACGCTCTTTCACTTTCACTCGTGTTTCGGAGAGTCAGCCGATCTTTTTTTCGTCATGGGTGCTGACTCATGGGCAGAGATCACTACCTGGCGGGAATGGCAGCGCCTGGTTACGTTAGCCAACCTGATCGTGATCACCCGGCCGGGCTATGAAGTCTCCGCCGAACATGTTGGTGCGGAGACGGCAGCAGGTGTTGTTGATGTGCGGGGCTTAACACCGCAGCGTTGTTCTCAAATGGTTGGGGCCGGCGCGCCAAAGATATTCGTCACCGACGCGGTCATGCATGACGTTTCAGCTACGGAAGTCAGGCAAGCGGCCCGCGAAAATCGCAGTGAGGATTTGGACAAACTCGTACCGCTCGAAGTGGCGGATTACATTAGAAAGTACAGGCTCTACAGAAATACGCATGAATAATTCAACTGCCAAGGAACAATCGCTACATCCCACAACCAGCGGAAGTTTGCAACTCAAGCCCACATCGAAGGAGCCAGAGCCTGCTGAGCTCGACGAAAGAATCCTGATGGCCCTCAACGCCGCCAGCGAAAAGAAGGCCCTTAATAGCGTCGTGTTGGATTTGCGGGAGATCGCGAGCTTTACTGATTACTTCGTGATAACGAGCGGCACCAACGAACGGCAGGTGCAGGCAATTTCTGACGAGGTGGTCGAAACGCTGAAGAAGGCCGGCACACCCGCGGCTCGCGTCGAAGGGTACAAAACCGCTGAATGGATCCTGCTCGACTATGGCGATTTCGTGGTGCACATCTTTGGTGAGCAGTCGCGAAAGTTTTATGACCTCGAAAGGCTCTGGCGAGGATCGAAGCCGGTCGCTCTGCCACCGGAGTTGGCGAGCGAAGCCAATAGTTCTTTGAGAAGTGAATCGTGATCGAGATCGTTGCGCGTTCAGAAGTGATGCGCGAGGCGATTCGTCTCGCTGACCGGGTTGCCGGGACGGACGCGAATGTGTTGATAACGGGAGAGTCGGGC
This sequence comes from Pyrinomonadaceae bacterium, assembly GCA_041493085.1. Classification (GTDB taxonomy): domain Bacteria; phylum Acidobacteriota; class Blastocatellia; order Pyrinomonadales; family Pyrinomonadaceae; genus PSRF01. Next base: position 12,310 of record JBGPYG010000041.1, read on the forward strand.
GTCGGCAAGGACGCAGTCGCTTTCTACATCCACTCGAAGTCCAGTCGGGCAACACAATCGTTCGTGAAGATCGATTGCGCGACGCTGCCCAGCGGTCTGCTGGAAGCCGAGCTTTTTGGTTATGAACGCGGGGCTTTCACCGGCGCGAGCGAAGAAAAACCTGGCCGCCTCGAAGCGGCACATCGCGGAACCATGGTGCTCGATGAAATTGCTTATCTGTCTACAGACTCGCAGGCGAAACTCCTCCGCGTTATCGAAACGCGTGAGTTCGAGCGGCTTGGGGGCCGGAAGACAATCAAGGTGGATGCGCGCCTGATTGCGTTGACCAATGTCGATCTAAGCGATGCGGTCAAACGTCAACATTTCCGCCAGGACCTGTATTACCGCTTGCATGTTGTGCACATCAAGGTGCCGTCGTTGCGCGAGCGCGCCGAGGATTTGCCGGAACTGGCGCAGGCCTTCGTCAAGTCCTATTCGGCAAAACATGGGCGGCAGGTAAACGACGTTTCCCCCGGGGCCCTGGCGTTGCTAAGCGAATATCAATTCCCAGGCAACGTGCGCGAGCTTGCCAACACCATCGAGCGAGCGGTGATTGTTTCGACCGGTAAGCGCATAGAGGTGGGAGATCTGCCGGAACCGATTCGCGTTGCCGCGCTCGTGCAACGGCGACGAGAGAGGCCACAATCGCTCGCCGAAGTTGAAGCGGAATACGTGGCGGAAATTCTCGCGTCTACTAAAGGGAACAAGACTGAAGCGGCGCGGATTTTGGGCATAAGCCGGAAAAACCTTTATGAGAAGCTCGCGCGCCTCAAAAAGGATGAAGGCGGAAGGATGAAGGATGCAGAAGAAAGGAACAATGAAGAATGAACGAGAGAGGGTGAAAGGGCCAGCCCATAGCGCCACGTTTTCATCCTTCATCCTTCCGCCTTCATCCCTGGCTTATGAGGTTGCGAGTGATTTGGACCGGAAAGACAAGAGACGCTCATTTGAAAGCGCTCGTAGACGACTACTTGAAACGGCTTTCGCATTTCGTCAAGTGTGAAGTCTCCGAGTTTCGCGAAAGCTCCGGCTCCGAGAAAGGGATGGGCATCGATAAGGATTCGAAGCGCATCTCAGACGGGCTGCATGATGGCGCTGTAAATGTTTTGCTGGACCCTGAAGGAGCCGAGTGGACCTCGCAGCAACTGGCTAAGGAGATCCAAAGTTGGCAGGACAGTGGGACGAAAGAAGTGACTTTTATCGTGGGTGGGCCAAACGGAGTTTCGCCGGAGCTTTCGGCGCGCGCGAACAAGCGCTGGAGTCTTTCACGTTTGACTCTGACGCATGAGATGTCGCGAGTCGTGTTGCTCGAGCAGTTGTATCGAGCCTACACGATCATTCATGGGCTGCCGTACCAAAAGTGAGTCATGTATTTGGCCGAGTTTGTTTAGAGGCGGGCGTTGCCCGCCGTCTCAAGCAGCGACATTGGATCGGCGGGCAGCGCCCGCCTCTAAACGGTGAGAAAGCAAGTAGGGTGGAGGATCGAACGGACAATGGATAAAAGAAGAGTCAGAGTTTTTCGCGATAGGCTATTAGGTCGACGCGAGAGTTTGGTAGGCCAGGTTCAGCAGGCCGAGCTATACAGTCGCGAGCGCGATGCTGAGGCAACGCAAGACCCGGCAGACATGGCGGCAAATGCTTACACTAAAGAACTGTTGGTTTCCATGTCGGACAATGACCGGCAGTTGCTCAACCTGATTGACGAAGCGCTGATCCGCATGGACGACAGCGGTTACGGTAAATGCATTCGTTGCGGACAAGCGGTACCGGAAAAGCGTCTGGAAGCGGTGCCCTGGGCGCGCCACTGCGTGCGTTGCCAGGATCTTCACGAGCGCGGTCTGCTCAACGACGACGAAGAATAGAAGTCCGTTATACTTGATGGCATAATCACGGCCTCCTCGAGCTTTTGCTCAGGAGGCCGTCATCTTTGCGCCGCTTCGAAGGCTAAGATTCTTTGCCGCGGATGCACGCGGCTGAACGCGGATCTGCAATGAAAAATAATTCTACCGGAATAGGCATGTCTTTGTGGTTTAGTTCTGATCCGCGCGAATCCGCGATTATCCGCGGCTGCTAATGTTGCGGGCGTTTCTTCGAATACTACAATGCTCGTCCCACGTGCTGCTGATCTTTTGTATGACTCTTTGCTCGCGCTCGTTTATCCACAATCCTGTGCGGTTTGTGGCGGCAGCGTTGAGTCGCGAGCGTTGGGAGCGGCGTGCGCACGTTGCTGGCAGCAAACGCGGATCTTTTCGGGAGCGGAGGTCTTGTGCTGGAAATGTGGACTGCCGTCGACAGGAACGGTGCCAGACGAGAAACGCGAACAGGTCCGCTGTCGTCGCTGCGACCAGGAAGCGTTTACCGCGGCTCGAGCCTGCGGGGTCTATGAAGGCGCATTGCGAGCGTCAGTCCTGCTTCTAAAACGCCAGCCGCATATCTGTCGCAACTTGCGGGAGCAATTGGTCAAGACGCAGAAGGAGTATCCTTTGAGTAGAGCGACACGAATTGTTCCGGTACCGCTCCATCCGGAGCGCGAAAAGGCAAGGGGTTTCAACCAGGCAACGCTGATTGGCCGTGAGTTGTCACTCGCCACCTTGCTGCCTTTGGATGAAGTCAGCCTGGTCCGCACGCAACATACAAATCGCCACCGTGCCGGGATGGATGCCAGAG
>JBGPYG010000014.1:0-22312 GCA_041493085.1 Pyrinomonadaceae bacterium
AGAAAACGACAACCGCGTTTCGAGCCAGACAACCATGCAGTGCGTCGTGGCTGAACTTCCAATCGATCTGCACATCGGCAACGTAGAACAGACGTTCAAACGTGCTGCCTTCGAACGAAAGTCCGAGCCCGTGCCTGACGGGACTCTTAGGTCCATCACAGCCGACCAGATACTTGCCTTCGATTTCTCGAGATGCGCTGCTGCCGTTCTTCACATGTGCAGTGACGCCCTTTTCGTCTTGTGAAAAACTCTCAAGTTCGGTTTGCCAGACAACTTCTTTGCCGTGAGTTTGCAGGTACTCGTAGAGTAGGCGTTCGTTCTGGCTTTGCTCAAGAACCAGCATGTACGGGTAAGGACTCAATCCCTGTCCGATGTTCGATAGATTAACTTCGCCAACGATTTCTCCACCTTCGAGCATCCGCACTTTGCCGGCGACAGTGCCACGCTCGACAGCCTTCTGCGCCAAATCCAGTTGTTCGTAAATCTCCAGTGTACGAGCGTGAACGCCGAGAGCTTTTGAATAAGGAGTCACACCCTCGTTCTTCTCGATGATGACAAAATCAATTCCGTATCTGACTAGCTGACAGGCCAGGGAAAGCCCCGTTGGCCCCGCACCCACGATGATTACGTCTGTTTTGATTGTTGTCGCCATGGGCCCCAATCCTGGCCAACCACGCTTATCAGACACAAGGTTTCTACTTTACTCCAAACTCAATCACGTGGCGGGTGTCGCCGCAGACGGTCGAAAGCGATTCGCCGTCCGGGCACGAGCCTTTGAAGCTTCAATATCACGATCCCGAGGAGGAGCGTTCGTGACCAGTGATTGAATGAGTTCGTGTGCTGCTTGTGCCACCTGCTCTACTGCGCGAGTGAAGGCGAGTTCGTTGGCCTTGGAGGGCCGCGTGAAGCCGCTGAGTTTGCGAACGAATTGCAGCGACGACGCGCGGATTTCTTCGTCCGTCGCCGGCGGTTTGAAATTGTGCAGGGTCTTAATGTTTCGACACATAGTATTTGCCTTCCAATTGACGTAGTGAACAGTATCCGCAGATTACACAGATTACGCGGATTAAGGAACAAGGGCAGGAACAGTAACAGACGAGCTGCGCGTGCCTGCCCCGGCTTTCTCATCGTCTTGTCTGCGTAATCTGTGTAGTCTGTGGATACACCTCGTCCGCCGTATTGCTCTACGCTTCCCCTTTAACCCTTCCCCATTTCCCCAGTTTCCCTTTTCTCCTTCTGCCTACTGCCTTCCGGCCTTGCATACTTATCCAGCCCGAAACCAAGCGAAAGCGTCGCCAGGAGGAACGCGGACGAAAAGAAGTACGGCGCAGATACTCCGATTGAATCAAACGCCCAGCCGAAGAAGAGCGGCGCGATGATGCGAGCGACGCCGCCATACGTCTGTTGCATTCCCATGTAGAGGCCGCGTTCTCTGGGCGCAATGACCCGCGACAGAAGCGCCGTCACGCACGGAAACGTAAAGGCCGTGCCCAAAGGGATCAGCGCCACGGCGAACGCCAGCATCCCCAGGTTTCGCGACAGCGGCATCCCAAGAACGCCGGTGGCCAGCAGCACGATGCCCAGACGCGAGAGATTCGCCTCGCCCAGCCAATCGACCGCGCGGCCGAGCAGCAACACGCGCGCGAAAACCGAGATGGCGCCAACGTACATAAAGAAATAGCCAATCGTCTGTTCGGTGACCTGAAAGCGCGCGTTCAGGAAGAGCGCGAGCACCGAAAAACTTCCCTGGAAGGCGCCGATGGCGATCGCATAGATCCAGATGAGGCGCGACGAAGGCTCGCTCGAATGCGAGATGACGCGCCAGATCGCCTGCGATGAACTGCGACGTATCTCTCCTGCCTGCGGCTGCTCACTGAAATCACGCGATTCCTTCAGATGGCGCGTGACGAAGATCATGTTTAGCAGACAAAGCCCCGCCGCCATCAGTCCCGGCGCCGCGTGGCCCATCTGCATCGTCCCCGTTCCTGGCATCAGGTCGCGCTTGCCTAATGCGATAGCAAAAGAGCCGAGCACTGGCCCCAGTGCCACCCCTAGATTGGTTGTCGCCGAGAGCCATCCCAGCGCTCGGGCGCGATCCTTCGGATCAGTTGAGTCGGCGACGTAGGCCTGGATCACTCCGACGGTGCCACCGCCTGCTCCCTGCACGATGCGCGAGAGGAACAAGACGAGCAGCGAGTGTGCGAAGCCAAAGATCAGGTACGCGAGCGCTGATGCCCCTAACGCGATGAGCAAAGTCGGCCGCCGCCCCACGCTATCAGAAAACCGGCCCCACATCGGCGCGCTCAGCAGTTGTGCGAAGGTGAACGCGGCGACGATGAAGCCGATGATCATTCCAATCCCAAAGTGCATTCCGAGCACGTCGATTCCCGACCCACCGAGTGTCTTCACATAAAAAGGCAGGAGCGGAATGATCATGAGCAGCCCCAACATGTCCACGAATGCCGTGGCCATCAGGGTGAACAGCTTGGCGGGAATCTTCCGCACTTCCCTCCAGAACACATAGAGCAGCGCAATCGCGATCGCGCCGAGCATCACGCGCACGATCGGCGATTGGAAGGATTGGGCGATGTTCTGTTGGAGTATCATTTCAACGCGATATCCACAGATTGCGCATCAGATTACACAGACTAGGAACCTAATGCACTCTGACTATCAGACACAACATCAACAGTTTATCTGGCCATAAGACGTGAAGCCACTCAACTCATTTGGCTGTATTGATTCTTAATCTGCGAAATCTGTGTAATCTGCGGATGGTCACTCGAACCGCGGGGTGATTGGGCGCGTAGCTATAGGGACCGAGGCCGCCGCCGGTTTGATCCGCTGCCGCAGCTTCCGCTCTTTTCGGAGCAGCAGGGGCAAAGTGTATTTGGCGTACCTCATTTGGCGCAGGGCCTTATGCGGGTCTACCAGGTGCGTCGTCGGCAGCCGCGCGCCAGACTCCTTAAGCACCAGTCCGATGGGCAGCTCCATCTGATCCTGCAAATTAATGAGCCGGCAAAGTAGCGCCGCTGCCGGCGTGATCAAAGGACCAAAGCCGTAGCGCACTTGCGGCGTCCCCACGATGTAAAGGTTCCTGTAGTCCGGCAACGTACACCCGGCGTAGAGCAACGCGTTCTTGCCTTCCACCGGCACGAGTCCCGGCGGCAGGAAAGGAAAACTCAGATTAAAACCCGTGCCGCAGACGACCATGTCGAATTCGTCGGAGCTTCCATCGGTGAACACCGCGCGCCGGCCTGCAAACTTTGCGACATCCGGTCGCGGGCGAATGCGCCCGTGCTTCACGTAGTGGAGAATCTCGCTGTTGAGCGTAGGGTGCGCTTCAAAGATGCGGTGGTTCGGTTTGGGCAGTCCGTAATCTTCATACTTCCCGATTACGATCTTCAATACTACTTTCAGGAAAAGTCGCTGCGCCCACACGGGCACCCAACTAGGGACCAGTTCCGGAAGCGGCACGCCGAACAGGACCTTGGGGAGGAACCAGTAACCACGCCGCAGGCTCAGGTCGCAACTGCGCCCGACACGCGCCGCTTCAGACGCGAGGTCACAGGCGGAGTTGCCGCCGCCGATGACCAGCACGCGTTTATCCGCGAGTTGCTGCGGATTCTTGTAATCTTTGGAATGGATGTACTCTCCGGTGAACTTGCCGGCATAGTTTGGGAACCGCTTGTCCCAGTGGTGCCCACTGCAAACGATGACACCTTTGTAGATTCGTTTTTCACCATTCGCGAGCTCGACCTCCCAACGCCCATCACCGAGCTTGTCATGTGGGTCGACGAATACAGAACCGGGAGCCGTAGCGACCGGGTCAAAGCTGTCCAAAGTCCAAAGTCCAAAGTCCAAAGTCCGGTCAGAACCGGGAGCAGTAGCGACCGGGTGAACGCGAGCGCTTCTGCTGGGAGAGACATCTTGTCTGCTGATCTTCGGAGCGGTAGCGAGCGGGTTATTTTCCGGCCGGCACATCACAACCTTGGTGCGAAACTGGATGTGCGGACGAAGCTTGAACGCCTCGGCGTAGGAGTTCAGATATTCGAGCATCTGCTGCGCGCTGGGAAAGTCGGGAAACTCCGCTGGCATTGGGAAGTCTGCATACTCGGTCGTCTTGCGAGAGGAGATGATGTGCGCCGTCTCGTAGACGCCGTGGTACCAGTTTCCACCGAGGTCGTCGTCGGCCTCCAGTTGCTCGTAGGGTATGGACTGTTGAAGCAGCGCCCTGGCTACGGCTAAACCCACGGGGCCAGCGCCAATCACCGCCATGTGCGTGGAACGGTCATTCATCCGTTTAAGATACCGTAGTTCCCATCAAGATAACTTGTGAAGGAAAGTCTGTCCCCCGTCGCCTCCTAACTGCTCACCGCTTACCGCTTACTGCTCACGCTTGTTCCCCTTTACCCATTCCCCTTTACCCCGGTTGCCAAACGAGAGCCAGCCCTCTGCGGACTGGCCCTCATGCCTTTGAAAAAACGGAAATGCGATTCTGCCTGGATCCAAGGTGATCTTTCTACCAACTCATTTCTGTGGCGGCAGTCTGAAGATCCGGGACCGCGTCACAATGGACCTGGACATATCCGGTTCGGTCAAACTAAGAAAGAGGTCACCAATGGCCGTGCGTTCCTCTTCTGAACGCCGGGCGCGATCGGCGGTAAATGCCGGTCCAATTCTGTCAGCGGCTGCCATGTTGGCTGTTGCAACCCAGATGAAGTGAGTGAACTCACCATCGGTCTTCACTTCTTCCGCGGCCAGACCATAGGCCAGGACCACACCATCGGCGACAAGTTTGTCGTAAACGGGTTTGTTGTACTTTTCCCAGGCTCGTCGATAATCAGCGCCTTTTCCCGGTTTTACTTTCACAAAGTTATAGCGGGTGAACGGCAGCACCCCTGCCGCCGGGGGCGGCCCATAGCCGGAAACGAGATCGCGCGTCAGCCAGTCGCGCGTCTTGCTCATATCAAACGTCGCCCGAGTGCGCTCGGCTGTAGTCATCGCCGGCGTTTGTCTTCTAGCGCGCGGCGCTGCGGCTTCTTCGGCAGCCAGCTTTGCGAGCTGCGCCTCCATGCCGTCAAGGACTTTTTCAACGCCGGCCCAGTTCGCCACGCTAAACCAGATTAGGTGTGTCGTCCCGCCGGGATAGCGCAAGACCGGGGTCTCTATGCCCCAGGCCAATACGACTCCATCCGCCATTAACTTGTCGCGGACGGGCGCTCCAACGGTCTTGACCAGATTCATGAAGTCCTCTTCTTTGCCAGGGACTACGTGGTAATCGTAAAAGAAAGTTAGGGGCTGCGGTGTCGGTTGGGCCTGTTGGGCCGCGGCAGTACAACACAGCACTAGTATCGTTAGGGGGACGAGAATTAATTTGCGCATTTTTTCTCCTGTGAGCCGGAATGAACCGGCCGGTTTTAGCGAATGGAAGAACTGAGATTAAGCATCTGGGCGATACTGCCTGTTGGTCCTGGTTTGGAGAGTCCTCAACTGAGATCCTTCAGTTCGTCAGACTCAGACTGCCTGGACCTCTGTGCTTGGTTGGAAGACTGTACGATGGAAAATCAAGTTGTTTTTAATTGATCCGCGGTTTGCAGTCAAGCATCGACCGGGGAAGATTGCGGCGCGCAGGAGTTTGATGGAACTTGGTCCAGGGGTAGCCGCACGGAACGCGCTTACCCCTGGCTACTCTCGGTCACGCTTTCAGCGTGAAGAGCCCGCACTCGCGTCGCGAGGCGTTCATCACCGATCGTCTTAGCCGTTAACTCAAAAGAAGAGGTAGGTCCTTTCCAGCGGAGTTCTTCGACATCGTTGAAGAGCGGCGCGTTGTTTCGCAGTGTCGCGAGATTCTTAAAGAGCAATGCCAGCTCGCGGGTTTTCAGGAGAACATCGACGGGAAACTGTTCGATGTGGCCGTATCGGTTTATGAGCATCGCGGCTGTCTTGGCTCCCAAGCCCGGGATGCCAGGGAAGCCATCCGCGGCGTCACCCACCAGCGCGAGGTAATCCGGAATGAACGTGGGCGCGACACCATATTTGGCGCGGACAGCGTCTGCGTCACGAATCTGGCCGCTTCTTCGATCCATTTGCACCACACGCTCGCCGACGACGCATTGCGCGAGATCTTTGTCCGGCGTCCAGATGCACACCTTCTGCACTCGCTTATCCTTCGCCGCAAGGTGAGCCGCGGAAGCGAGCGCATCGTCGGCCTCGAGCTCGATCATCGGCCAGACGACCACGCCCATCGCGGCAAGCGATTCCTCGAGCGGGAGGAACTGCGAGCGCAGGGCCGGCTCGATGCCTGCGCCGGTTTTGTAGTCTGGCCAGAGATCATTACGGAACGACTCGATTACGTGATCAGTCGCGACTCCGATGTGGGTCGCGCCGTCCTCGAGCATCTTCACAACCGTACCGAGAACGCCGGCCACGGCGCCAAAAGGGGGATCGGTTTTCTTGAAGCGCCGGATCCCGTAGAAGTGACGAAAGAGTTCGTAGGTGCCGTCAACCAGGTGAACGATCATTTGCGGTGACGACTCTACTTTAGCTGCGCCCGAGACGCCCGCGCCAAGAACCGCGACGTCGAGGGTCTGATCAGTGGTCATGAGCTGGATTGCATCCGGTGGGCCGAAGTTGTGTTGGAGTCAGGACGAACATCGAAGGCTCAACAATATCGTAGCCTGCGAATGCGGGCCACCTTAGAACGCCAGAGCGTCAAAAACACTGACCCCCGTGAACGGGCGCTGAATTGCCGATGAGATTCAGTCGCCCGTCGCACGTGCTAGACCTTTTCCGTTGTGGCTGTGGCCATCGATAAAGGCATCCGCCTGGAGCGCAAGGTTTTCGTTGCCCGACTACTTGCTTCGTTGAATCAAGCGCAGCAGGTGAAGACAGACCATAGGTGCCGAGCACCAGGTTCTTCGCCGCTGTACTTGCTACGGCTTCGTTGTGGCCGATCTCGTCTGCCGGGTGATGCCGCGATTGAGAAGCATCTTCACTTCAACGCGTCGATTCTGCGCGCGCCCGGAGGCGGTAGTGTTCTCCGCTATTGCTTCAGTCTTCCCATAACCCATCGGCGAAACGAAACGGCGAAGCGGAATCTTGTGGTGCACCGCCAGGTATTGAACCACTGCGTCAGCGCGCTGCCGGCTAAGTCGGAAATTCTTCGCTTCGCCGCCTGTCGAATCGGTGTGCCCCGCAACTTCGATCACATATCCCTTAGCCTCGTTGGCTTTTGTCGCCAGAGTGTCAAGTTGTTCCCTGGCCTGAGGAGAAAGCACCGCGCTATTGACTTTGAACGTCACGGCGACAGTTTCCTGCACGTCGTAATCGTCTAACTCTGAAATCCGCTCGTTCGCCGCTGTGGCTTCATTTCTGGCTTCAGCCGCGACGGCATAAAGCTCATCCATTTGCCCGGCGATTCGCTGCTGATTCTCTTCAACCGGAGTGACGCGTGTGTCAGAGGTGATCGCCGCCCGCATGTCTGACTCGTCAAACCTGATCTTCTCCGCCACCAGCCGCCCCTGCTGATCACCACGTCCCTCTACTTCGACGATCAAGCCGCGCAGAAGGTCGCTGACCGGATATTTCTTGCCGCTGCGCAGAAAACCTCCGTTCGTCTTAATGCTGGTGCGGTCCGAGACGGCAACGTGATAGTCCGTGCGATTCCGATCGCGGATCGTGAACGTATCGGCGTCGCGTCCAATCACGACACCTTTAAACTTCAACTTAGCGCCATTCGGTATGGATTGGATATTTGAGTTTCGGTCTCTCTGGGCTTCGGGGGATGAGACTTGTCCGAAAACCAGCGGGGTTGCCGCAAATAGTAGTAACAGGCCACAAACCAGGGTGAATGGTCGACATTTCTTGATCGCATTAGTGCTCATACTTCACTCCTTCGAAAGTAATTGGGGAATGCTCAGAGCATTCCGCGAGAATTGTAGCGTCGGGTGATTTACCTGAAATGGGGGCAGGAGAAAAGAGCGTACCTAAAACGGACGCAAAGATCAAAGAGCGGAAAGATTCAGGTCCTGGCCAACGAGACTCAAACGAGCGTGGCACTAAAGTATCGCTTAGGTGCAGCATTCGGATTTGAAGGGGAAGGTCTGCCACTCCAGAGCGTTTCCTGCCCTCGATTTTATCTAAGTTTTAACCGCTAGTCTTTGCGCGCGTAGTAGCCCTGGCGATAAAGCAATTGCGGGCTGTTCTTGCTCAGGTCGGGATTTACTACCTCGATTTTGATCCGCCGGTAGCCACCGTCGCGGTTCTTATTGGTCGGGGAGTAAGCGATGAGATATTGGGAGCGCAGCTCCTGATCGATTTGCTGAAACGCAGCTTGCAGTTCGCTCGGCTGCGCGGGAAAGAAGGCGCGGCCTCCAGTGCGGTCAGAAACTTTTCGCAAAGCGCCGGAATCAAGTTTCCCTTCCTGGAAATCGCGATCGCGAATAGCAATTGAATAAATACTGACGTCAGACTTAACTGCGAAGTCAATAACGTCTTGTCTCTTAATCGTGCTGCTCGTATCGTCGCCGTCTGACAACAAGACGATTGCGCGTCGTGTGCCTGCCGGAGTTTTGGATAAAAGATCAGCAATCGTCATCCACATTGCGTCCCAGATGCCTGTATAGCCGCTTGGGTCCAGCTCCTTTGGCAGCGGATCGTCTCCGTTAGCCAGCCGTCGTTCGTTTTCCGGCGACATCTCAATCCTAACGCGCGAGATCCCGCGGTGAAGTTTATCCAGATCATTCGTGGGTTCCTGTTCAACTTTGGGGACGCCAGTGAACGAGACCACCGCCGCGCGATCCTTATCAGGCCTGATCACTGAATCAATGAATGCGCGTGCCGCACCTTTTTCGTCTACCAGCACTCCCCTTTGCGATTCACTGGTATCAACCAGCATGACCAACGATAACGGGCGATCCGTCTCGCGCTCAAAAAGACTCACTGGTTGCGCGACGTCATTCTCGAAAATGCGAACATCTTCGACGCGAAGGGTCGTAATGAAGTGGTGGTCCTTGTCGACGGCCGTGAACAGTGTATTGACCAGATTGGTTTCGACACGCACTACCTCAGGCTCAGGTTCGGATGACGGAGTCTGAGGCGTGGGACTCTTATCAGGGACCACGGAGCGCGTGCCCACTATTCTGGTCCGCTGTGATTGCGACTGTGAACTCTGCCCGCTAATGATAGCGGTCAAGAATGCCATAGCAACGACCACTAAGACGACGCGTGATGAAATCCTGTATTTACGAGTTATAGACATAATGATCAAGCCGGCGCCGTTAGACTTTCTCTGAAGTAACAAACTCGATTAGCCGCCTCTGCGGATCGAAAGTGATCTTGAAAGGATAAAGAACATCTCGTCCCAGGATCACGGGGGCGTCGTCCTCAACTCCAAAAAGAATGTCAGTCGGGACGCGGCGTAGCACAAGCTCGCCGATGCTTATCGTAGTCGGTGAACCCCGCCGCGAACTGATAGCCCCGCCGCCAATATCTCGAGCCCCTTCGGTCGCTCGGTTACTGCGGCTCGTCCCGACTACCACAGCGTTGCGTTCGTTGACCGCGAGGCCGAAGCCCGATCCCGTATCAACCAAGGCCAAGCGCCCATCTCCAAGGCGGACAAAAGGTCGCGCGCTGTCGCCGACACGCAACCAGGGAACGCTTGCGCCCTCACCCTGTATCCGCCCGCGTTGAAAGCTGCCGGCGCTCGTGTCTAAAACCTGAATTCGCTGATTCGGTATATCGATCGAATAACCGTTAGGCGCATAAACGTCAGTGGGGTCAAGCACTCCATCGATCCCGTTCGCCAAAAAGGAAACGATGACAGCCGACCTGCTTGCAGGAAAAACATTGCTTCGGTCATCGAGTGCCAGCTGATTGATAACTGCTTCGCGGTTAGAAGTGGTTCTCGCGCTGGTTAGACCGCCAATTTCCATTTGGCGTACGTTTCTAACGGTTAACTGTGCTTCGTTAACAACGCGCCGCGTGATGATGTTCATTCCAGCGCCGGTGTCGAGGGCGAAGACATAAGGACCTCTGCCGTTAATCCAGGTCTTTAACAAGAGGCCGCGTTCCCTGTTTATGCGAAACCGCGCCGGAAGCGGCAGTGTCGCACTCCTCGGAACGTCCCTGGCAGAGCTTTCGACAACGAAAGGGGCAGCCCCCGCGCTGGGAACTGCCCACACCATCGCTGCCAGAGCGCCTATCGCCATGAAGAGCTTCGCCCTCATGCTCTTGCAGTCTCCCGTGTAAACCAGCTAGTTAGTAACGTCGGCTCCGGTTGCGGATTTTATAGGTATACAAAGCAGAGCCGCCAGCGCCACCAAGCGCACCAATCGCAGCACCCTTTTTACCACCAATCAAACCACCGATGAGAGCGCCACCGCCTGTGCCCATCGCCACCGTTAGTTTGTCCCGATGCTTCTGCCAGAAACTGCGGCCCTTTGGCCGTTGATAATCGTAATAAGCACGACGCGGACTCGAGTAACTGCGGGCCGCGTTCCGATAGACTACGCGAGGCTGACTGTTCTGTAGGCTAGATGTGTTAACTCCTGCCGCGCCAGACTCACAAGCGCGGAAGCCATCGGCGAATCCCGTCTTGTATGCGCTCTGTTCAGCCGACGTATTGAACTCGGCTGGAATGATCTGCTCTCTCCCGGAGGCATTTCCCTGGTCTTGAGCGTACTGTGCATCAGTGCCTTGAAGAGGTGCCTGCGCGGTTTGCGGCTCGACGGTCGTTTGGTTTCTCGAGTGCATTACAAAGGCGCCCACTGAACCACCGATCAGGGCAGCAACTAAAGCTACCGGCAGTAATTTGTTAGTCATAATCATAATCTCAATTCTCCTTGCTTAACGTGTTCGCAGCATTATCTACCTATGTTTCAGCAATATCTGTTCCCCCGCTTGATTCACCCTCATTGATGGCCATTCATTCTACGATGAATGTAGCTTTCATTGGGCGACTTCGGTAAATGCAAGAAGTTCACAATCTAAATCCAATAGAAATTTCAGCCGTCGAAGCGAATGCATTACCCTATATGGAGTCAATGAGTACTCGATATCCAACGCAGGTTTTGAAACAGGAAAACTTTTGAGTCGAAAAGCGTACAGGCAAAGCGAAAGGGCCAGGGATTCTCCCCGGCCCTTGCAACTGACTTGTTGATACTTTCTACGCCGCACGCGGCAGCGGCACAGTTTTGTTTTCGCGCAGAAGCTCAATCGCCTTCTTCATTTGGAGGTCTTCAACCGAAGGCTTCGGAGTATTCGGCTCTGGAGCTATTTGAGGTTTATCAGTTGACTGACCTGGCTTGGCCGCCGGGTCGTCGTCGTTTCCCGTGAGATCATCGGGATCAATCGCATCAGCGAGTTCAGGACGTTTCACTTCGACTGACGGAGTCACGCCTGAATGGCTGCGGTCCTCTCCCAAAAAGGGCTTCCCGCTTGCGGATGCCCACTTCACCGTTGTTAGCAATAGGCCGTCACCGCCGCGCAAAGTGAAAAGCTGCTGCTCGGCGCCGGCGCCAAAGCTCTTCTCGCCAACAACCTGACCGCGATTGCGCTCAAGCAACGCAGACGCGACCACTTCAGCAGCTCCTGCCGTCCCGGTATCTATTAGGGCGACAACCGGGCCCGAGAAAATCGCTGCCTTCGGTTCAGCGGTAAAGGTCCGTAACGACTTACCCTCTCTACCCGATGTCTGAGCAATCATTCCGTCTTTAATGAAGAGATTGGCCACGGCCACGGCCTCGTCGATCGAGCCACCGGCAGTGCCTCTCAGATCCACAACCATTTTTTGCGCGCCCTGTTTGATTAGATCCTGCACACGCGCGCGCGCGTCGGCTGCCTCCCCCGGTGCGAAGCTATTAACTCGCAGGACTCCAATCCGCCCGGCTTCCATTCTGGCTTCAGCCGCTGGAGCTCGGAAGGAACTTCGCTTTACCGCCAAGGTGAGCGGGCGAGCATTCGCACGAAGAATACGCAGCTTCACTTCCGAACCAGCGGCACCATTCAAGAGTTGCTTGGCGTCGTAAAGCGAAATATCGCGCGTGGCCTTCCCGTCGATGTACTCAATAATATCGCCCGCACGAACGCCGGCCTGGTCGGCGGGGGAACCTTTCATCGGCGCGATGACATACAGGTAGGACGCAACTTGAGAAAGTTCAGCGCCAATTCCAACTTCATTGCTTTTTGCATCTCCGCCAAAATTACGAACCTGCTCAGGTGTCAAGTAGGTCGAATAGGGATCAAGGCCATAAGCCAAACCGCGTAACGCGCCGGCCCGAACCTTTTCCATATTTGGCTCATCTACATAATCGTTTTGAATGTGCTGAAGGACACTCTCAAAAATCCGGAGCTGTGCGTTTGGATCATTGGCAGGCTGTTGTGCGCGGGTGGAAATCCAACCGCCAACGACGGTGTAAAGCGCCAGCGTGGCTGACGCAAGAATCAGTGCAAACTTAGTACGAAATGACATTCTTTACCTCGTGCTTTGTGTTGAAACGGAGCGTGAAAACCGCTTGCGAACATGCGCTTTTCGCGAGCCAGTCGTATCATACAGGCGGTTAATGAACGGTGCAACCTAACTTTATTCGGCATTTGCTCAGGCTTTTCGCGGTCTTCGCGGTTGAAATGGGGCGCCTGGGCGGGCCGAGTTCAAGTATCGACCTTATGGAAACAGTAGAGTCGGAAAATGCGATCCGCGCGCCCATCGTCGCTCTCGACCTGGGTGAAAAGCGCGTGGGGGTTGCAGTTTCCGATGAATTGTCAATCTCAATTACCCGACTCAAGCCTCTTGCTCGTACGAACTGGAAGCAAATGCTTCGAGACGTGGACGATCTGGTACGTCGCTTTGACGCTCAAACGTTAGTAATTGGTTTACCGCTGCGCCTAAATGGTTCTGATGGGGATTCGGCTTTGGAAGCCCGCCAGGTGGCGCAGAAGTTCGCGCGCTCACTGGCCGTCCGCGTCTATTTACAAGATGAGCGCCTAAGTTCGGTGCAGGCGGAGCAAAACCTCCGCGCTGAGGGTCATAAGCGGGAAGGAGTTTCGGCGCTCGTCGACAGCGAAGCAGCGGCGATTATTCTTAGCGATTTTCTCCAGGGTGGCCAGGAAAGAATTCTCGTGGCAGCTTCTGGGCAAACTCTTTAGTCTTCAGGTCTCTCTAAACTATTCACGATGAAACGCATCCTTTTAGCAATCCTCTTGTTGGTTCTGATAACTGCCAGCGCTTCCGCAATCTGGGTTTATCGCGAACTTCATACGCCCATCCAGCACACAAAGCACGGCCATTACGTGGAAATCCCGCGTGGGTCTTCCCCGACCACGGTGATCAGTAAGTTAGCCGACGAAGGGATCATCAAGCATAAGTGGCCCTTAACGGTTTACCTTAAGTTGACGTCTAACGCTTCTCAGCTGAAGGCGGGCGAATA
The DNA here is from genome assembly GCA_041493085.1 of Pyrinomonadaceae bacterium. Taxonomy (GTDB): domain Bacteria; phylum Acidobacteriota; class Blastocatellia; order Pyrinomonadales; family Pyrinomonadaceae; genus PSRF01. The sequence continues at coordinate 13,428 of JBGPYG010000014.1, forward strand.
TGATTTTCCGTCACCAATTTCGCCTCTTGCTGTTTTCGCCCGGCTGCGCGAGGGAGAGCAGCGACTTCTTCGCCTAACCGTGGTTGAAGGCTGGACTCGCTGGGATATTGCAAACGCAATGTCCAAAATTCCCGAACTTCACTTATCTGACTCCACCGCTGCCCTGCCGTTAATGGATAACGTGAGCCTGATAAGCGACTTGGATCCAAAGGCGACCAATCTGGAAGGATATCTTTTTCCTGACACCTACGACTTTCCTCCGGATACCAAAGCGTCCGAAATAATTGCGATTATGGTGAAGCGCTTTCGCAAGGAGTGGAAGCCAGAATCGTCGCAGCGGGCGCGCGAGCTGGGCTTGTCTCCGCGCGAAGTTGTGACGACAGCGTCGTTAATTGAAACTGAAGCCAAGCTCAGCGAGGATCGCCCACTGATTGCCTCTGTTATTTACAACCGTCTCCAAAAGCAAATGGCTTTGGCGGTTGACTCAACCGTTATCTACGCTTCAAAGCTTGAAGGAAAGTGGCGGAACGATGGCAAGGTCTATAAGAGCGACGTCGAGCGCCGCTCGCCGTACAACACGCGGCTGCACTCTGGGTTGCCGCCTGGTCCGATTGCATCGCCGGGTAAGAGCTCACTCGAGGCAGCGCTCTTTCCGGCGCAAACTGATTATCTTTATTACGTTCGTGAACCGTCGCGCAATGATGGCGCGCACAACTTCTATAGCAATGACAATGACTTCACACAGGGCGTGAGGGCGCTTCGAAACTGGGAACAGCAAAGAGATGCTGCTACTCCGAAATAGCGGACGGAGGCGCTAAGCAGTCGAGGGGCCTCTCGTTACGACCAGTAAGTAAGGCGATTTGAAGTGAAGTCCTCCTTGAAATTGTTGAGTCCTTAATCTATTCTCGTTTTGACAATCTCCCCTTAGGTAATCTTTGGCAATCGGTCCTAATCCAAAAAGGTGTTTCTAATGATCAGGTTCGCAAGTGTACTGCTGATAATCGTGTTCGGCGCAGCTACCGCATGGTCTCAGGGTAAGGGCGTTGATAAGACGGGTGAGCGCGTTCGTGATAGCGGCACCGCGGGTAGTAACAGCACAAAGACCGACACCGGCTCTGGCCGTGGAATAGACTTTGGCAGGGGGAAAACGGCGGAAGTCCCACCGCTCCCCAACCCGTATCGCATTGCCGCGCGACGCGACGTCATACTCAACGCGATCGCAGATGTAATGCGCGATCGTAAGTTGATAGTGGACGAAGCTGCGTCAAAGCCTGCGGAAGGGATATCCGTTAGCCAGCCCTACACCTTTATCAAAGGCGCAGTTGTCACTCAATCAGAATTGGGTCGGTATGCGAATGTGACGACTTCGAGCGCACGCGGCTGGACTCGCGGGCGCTACACGATAACCGTTGAAGTTCAAGCCATCGATGGCAATAGCGCTAATGTTTCCGTGAACGCCAAAATAGAAGGCAGGACAGACGGCGCCACCGGAGCCGAATGGGTTACGCTCCCGAGTTCCGGAGTAGTCGAGGATGAGTTTCTCTCAGCGCTCATTACCAGCATCACCGGCGGGCCACCTCCGGGACGAGTAGAGTGAGGCGGCGGCCCTTGCGAATCTTCTATTAAAGTAATACTTGAATCAGGTCGATTTTCAATCATGGTTGAATCGCATCAAGACGAACTCTTCGTCGAACCCCGAGGCTCAGTCGGCCCCAAGATCCTGGCTGCCCTTGCTGCCCTGGTGATTACTGCGCTGGTATTCACAGGTTACGCCCTGTTAAGAAAGCGGCACGCGGAAGTGGCATTGTCTTCCCAGCCACCTGCCGCCGAGCCCAGACAACCGCCGAAGGCCTTGATCATGGTTGACGAGGCGCTTCTACAAGGAGGCAATACAATTCTTGGCGGGACGGTAAGGAACACCTCCACTGAAAAGCTAGAAGGATTGGCGGTCGAACTGGAATTAAAGCGTCGCAAGGACGGATCTGCCGAGAGCCATTTAGTCGCCCTGGAGCCGACACAGCTAGCACCGGAACAGGAAGGCCGTTACACGTTGCAGTTGAAAGCGCAGGACTATGGCTCCGCTCGGCTAGTCGGGTTGAAGGCGGGTCCTAAATTGGTGCCGTTGCCCTACACGACCGCTTTGGGACAAAAGCGCCCGCCGGAACGTCTCGAGTCAAAAACCGTTACGGTCGGCAAGCCGGCATCAAAGGCTGGCGAGTTTCTCAACTCTCCCGATAAGCCTGCCCGCGTTCCTTGAAGCGCTGAGTTAAAGAGTTTTCTAAGGTGACTGCGAATCTGACCGGGCAATTTCGCACTCGCCTCAAGTTATCGGTGAGAGGTCGGCACGGCGACGAGAGTTAAGGCTTGTTCTAAACAGCGCGTTCAAGAATTTAGAGTCTGGGAGCTTGAAGAAAGCTCCGGCGTCAGCGACACCTCAGTGCCGGAAAGCGCTAGTTAGTGCAACCCATTAGTTGCTTGGCTCGTCCAACTGTAAGCAAAGAGTTGCCTGAATAGTTCGACCTGGTCTTTAGAGATGACGACTGAAAACGTGTTGAAGTTTGTGACTAGATTTGCCAGGGCTTTGGCTGTCCTTAGTCTTCTTGCGGCCTTCCATACATCTGCGGGTGCGCAACAGAACACACAAAACCAAAAGCCCGTCTCCATAGACCCGGACAAGACCTCCGGCGACGATACCGTTAAGCCCTTCGCGGCAATTGAAGAAGAGATGCGTGCGAAACGCGCAATCCAGGCTGCCGACAAGGAGTATCGGGAAAACCTGAACCGAGCACGTGATCTTTCATTCCTGGGGGCGTCAATAGTCTCGTCGTTCAAGCAAAAGAACGCTTTGGATCCGGACGACGTGAAGAAGCTTGAGAAGGTAGAAAAGCTGGCGAAGGCGATACGCCGCGCTGCCGGCGGCTCTGAGGATGAGGTTGAAATGGAAAAGCCTCCTCCTGATCTCGCTTCTGCGGTGACCATGTTGGGAGACCTAAGCAAATCATTGAAAGACAAGGTGGAGAAGACTCCGAAACATGTCATTTCCGCAACCGTGATCGACGAAGCTAATGTGTTACTTGAGCTGATTCGCATTGTTCGCACACTCCCGCCCAAGGTGTAAATATTGGCCGACAAGTCCCAGGCGCGACGCCATCGCGCCCTAATTCCCTTCCTTGCAATAGTGCTCGCCGGCTTAGTTTGCGCTGCTCCTCTGCGATCTCAACAAGATGATGACGTGGTCCGCGTTAACACCGATCTGGTGGTTCTAAACATCACTGTTAGTGACAAAGCCGGCCAGTATGTTCCGGGACTTCGGCTTTCAGATTTCAAAATCTTTGAAGATGGTAAGGAGGTCTCGCCGCAACTGGTTTCGAGCTTCAGCGTTCACGAATCCCCGTTCGCGTCAGTTATCCTGCTGGACACTTCGGGAAGCATGGAGAGTCGCTTGTCGCTGGCGCGCTCCGCCGCCATTCGTTTCCTGGATAAACTGCGCGAAGAGGATGTTGCCGCAGTCTATAAATTTGATTCGAGGGTGGAACAAGTGCAGGAGTTCTCGACTGGCCGAGACTTGGCGCCTATGGCCTATGGTGTTCGAGCAACGGGAATGACGACGCTCAATGATGCAATCGTTGACGCTGCGAAAGCGCTTGCAGGACGTCCGGAGAAACGAAAAGCAATCATCGTCTTGTCAGATGGTTTGGATACCTACAGCAAAGCAACGGCTGAAAAGGCGGTGGAGAGCGCGCTTGCCGTCGGAGCAACCATCTATGCTGTCGACATGTCTGCAACGGAAGGAAGCGCCTCTCGCAATCAGCAGAGCGCGGCGGTACTTAAAAGTTTTGCGGAGAAGAGCGGAGGACGATTTGTTGCCACCCCGGGAGGACCGGCCCTACGCGACGCGTTTGCGAGTATCGCTGAAGAGTTAGGTCACCAGTACACGATTGCCTACCGTCCGTTGAATCAGACGCGTGATGGCAAGTGGCGCAAGCTGGATGTGAAGATTTCGCGGAGTGACCTGGTGGTGAGAACGCGTAAAGCTTATCGCGCTCCAAAGGGTTAATTCTGTGGTTGGTTGCAGATCTCAGGAACGGGTGATTTTATTCAGCGACTTCTCGCGGTGTCTTTCGAAAGCCAGTTCAATTAACACATCAAGCATTCGGGTGTAACTCAAGCCTGAAGCGGCCCACATCTTGGGATAGCCAGAAACTTCAGTCAGCCCGGGCAGCGTATTCAGTTCATTTACGAGTAATTCCCTGGTGTCGCGCCTGAGGAAAAAATCGACGCGAGCAAGTCCGGCTCCGTCGATCGACTGGAACGCTTGAATAGCCAGGCGTTGTATTTTTGTGGCCAGAGCCTTAGAAACGGGTGCAGGCACCACGAAATCGACATGCCCGGTCTTTGTGTACTTCTCCGTGTAATCGAGAAAACCCGCTGAGTTATCGTGGACTACATACTCGCCCGGGAGGCTCGCCTTAGGTGTGTCGTTGCCTATGACGGCGCACTCAATCTCGCGCGCGTCAACAGCTTCTTCAACGACTATCTTCCGGTCGTATTGGGCAGCTAACTCGATTGCCCGTTCAAGTGATTTTTTGTCAACAGCTCGCGAAACTCCAACCGACGAGCCAAGATTCGCGGGCTTAACAAAACATGAGAGGCCAATCTCGCGCGTTATCGTTTTGATTACCCTGGCGCGATCACGCTGCCAGTGGGAACGCAAAAACCAGACGTATTTGCACATCGGAAGACCGGCCTGAAGAAACAACAACTTCATCGCCACTTTATCCATGCCACACGCCGATGCCAACACTCCGCAGCCGACGTAGGGAATGTTAGCCATCTCGAGCAGTCCCTGAAGCGTTCCATCCTCGCCGAACGGTCCATGAAGCACTGGGAACACGACGTCAAGCCGCTCGGACGTCAGCGTGCCACGGTTTCGGTCGAAGGAAAGCAAGCCTGTATGCGACGGGTCGCCCAAAAGGGCTATATCGCCCGGCGCTTCAGAAGCCAGCTTGGAAGGCAGCAATGCCCGGGTGTTGGGTGGGAGAAGCTGAGAGGCTTCCGGGGGTGACAGCCACTTCCCTTCCTGGGAGATAGCGATAGGAAGAACGTCATACTTCTTTCGATCAATCGACTCGATTAGGGAAGCGGCCGAACGCACCGACACCTCATGTTCGCCAGACCTGCCACCAAAAATCACTCCCACCAGGAGCTTCTTTGCCAAATGAGTACTCCCCAAGCTGATAAAGTTTTTAAAGAATAGTCTTGCCTAAAGCCGATAGGATTAACTCCACACCAAGTTCGGCAGTCTTATTGTTAATATCAAGCGCGGTATTTATTTCGACAACTTCAAGTGAGCGCATGCCGCCAGCTTCCGCGATCTTCTCCATGGCCAAATGCGCTTCTCGATAGGTGAGACCGCCGCGTACAAGTGTTCCCGAGCCGGGGGCATCACCGGGATCAAGGGCGTCAACGTCGAATGTCACCGCGTAGCCACCGCTTGCCTGCGACGCGATTTGAATCGCTTCATCCATACAAGCGCTCATCCCACGTTCATCGATCTCTCGCATGGTCATAAAACGAATTCCCAGTTTGCCAACAAGTTCGCGCTCATCGCGATCGATGTCGCGAGCGCCCACATGCACACACAAGGCGGGATCAAGCTTCGGCGCGAACCCCGCCATGTTTATTAGCTCTGGCGCGCCATAACCCAAGACCACCGCCAGCGGCATTCCATGAATGTTTCCCGACGGCGACGTCTCCGGTGTGTTCATATCGGCATGCGCGTCAAACCAAATCAAGCCCGGCTTTTCATTTCGTTGGCGGCAATATGACGCGAAGCCGGAGATCGATCCGATAGCGATCGAGTGGTCGCCGCCGAGCACCAGCGGCAACTCTCCCGCATTCAAGACTCCTTCAACTTTTTCTGCCAGGTCTTTGCAAGCCACACTGATCTCGCGAAGATGCTTTAGCTTATCGCCCGGCTCTGGCGTTGTTTGCGACTCTTGGACATGCAGATCACCGAGGTCGCGTACTTGATAGCCCAATTGAGCGATTCGACGAGTAAGCCGAGCGACGCGAAGCGCGGCTGGCCCAAGTTCAACACCGGCCATGCTCGCGCCGTACGCCAACGGCACGCCAAGAATGCCGACTCCTCTTCTTGCTGGAGAGTCTGTCACGCCTTGCTTCTCATTATTCTCAGTGACAAGAGGGCCCATTATCCTGGTCGAGTCTCCCTACTCAGCCTCCCAGGTTGATCTTGAAACCGCTGCCGCCGCCTCCCTGGGTTGGGAAGAAAGGTTTTAGTAAGCCGGCGAGAGCCGCCAGGTTGCGAGTCTGAATCAATATTTCTCCCGGGCCGCTGAATTCCGCTACGATTCCCTCCCCGCTCACGATGCTGCGGAAGAAACCGGCCGCCGCTTTGCGCAAGGTGTATTGGGTCGTCCCTTCCCACGCCACGAGGTGACCGGTATCGACGACATATCGCTCGCCGGCCTGGAGAACTTTTCGGTGAATTGCGCCAAACGAAGAAACAAGCAATAGCCCGCGGCCTTGCACCATCAACACAAACAAACCTTCGCCACCGAAGAACGATTTCGCGCCGCCCCATTTTGTGTCGACAGTCAAACTTGCGTCGCCAGCCAGGTAAGAACTTGATTGCACGAAGAACGTCTGGTTGTTCAATTCAATCGCGGCGATATCTCCGGGCGCTCCGGGCGCAAACGTCACTTCGCCCGGGGCCCCTTGCGCAGTGAAGGTGGAAACGAATGCCGACTCGCCGCCCGCTGCTCGCTTGATGGCGCCAAAGAGTCCGCCTTTCATTTGCGATTGCAGCTCGATGTTCGCCGACATCGAAACCATGGCGCCCGCTTCTGCCTGGATCGACTGTTCAGCCTGTAGCTGAATTACCGCGAGTGAAAACGCCGGCTGATGTAGTACTTCATACTTGTAGCCGACGCCCTGACCGCGTGAATCTTCATCAATGTGAATGCCATGCTGCTGAGAAAAACCTGCTGGTTGTCCCGCGACATTGGGTGGAAGGCGTGGCGGGTTGGTGGCTTCAAGTCTGTAGCCACAGGCGCCGCAGAAGACCGCTCCCTGAAGCATTTGTGCACCACACTTTGGACAGTTCATAGAATCACTCCTTGAGATTTCTGATTGATGATAGCTACAGCTTCTTCCGGCGTCAGCGCAAAGTCCAGCGCGGAGACGTCTTCATGACTTACAGCCAGATGCTTCTGCCACTCACGCACAATTGGTGGCCAGCACTCGCCGAGCAAAACAAGCGGGCGCGGACCGATAACACGAGTTTGAATCTTATTCCAAACAAGCGACAACTCCGTAACTGTACCCATGCCACCGCGCACTGCAATGAATCCGACAGAGCGTGTGATTAGGCGCTGAAGTCTTTCATAGAAATGGGGCGTCGCCACTTTGTCGGTGAGATAGCGATTAGGTTCTGCCTTAAACTGGTTCATCACGATGCCGAGAACGCGACCGCCTCGCTCGCGAGCGCCGCGGCTTGCCGCTTCCATCACACCCAAATAGCCGCCGGTGCAAATGGTGAAACCCGCGTCGGCCAGCAGTTGCCCAACGCGTCTGGCCTGCGCGTATTCCGGATCGAGTTCACCACATTTGGCGCCCCCAAAAATGGTGACGATTCGCTCCCCGGCAGCGCTCGCCTCGCCGATGCGATCAGATGCCTCGCTCATTCTCCAACCTTCCCGCTCAGCATCAGCGAGCCCGACTCTTTGTAGTTCAGGTAGTCCTCGCGAGTCTTGAAGGAACCGCCGCTGTAATTGTCCGGGATCGGCGCGGGATCGTAGAGCCGCCGGTCATGCACGTTAACGAAGCCGGCCCGCCCGAATAGAGAACGATAGTCCGCACTACTCAAGAGTTGCACCGGAACCTTCAACTGATCGACCCACTGATGGGACGGAACGTTCTCCTTGTAAAGATCGACGACAGTAACAAAGCGTCCGCCCGGCGCAAGCACCCTTTTGATTTCCCGCAGGGCTCCCGGCATGTCGGCGTAGTAGTAAAGCGACTCCATCGAGAACGCGTGCGTAAACTCGGCGTCGAGGAATGGAAGTTTCTCAGCGCTGGCTACCCGAAATTCGACATTCGAAAACGATAGGGAAGTCTCGCGGGCAAGCCTGATCATTTCGTCGGCGATGTCGATGCCGACAATGCGACCATTGATCGCCTTCTCCGCCATCAAGCGAGTCGCCCATCCGGATCCGCAACCAACGTCAAGCACGCGTGCCATGCCTGGAAGTGCCATCAGTTCAATCGCCTGTTCACCGACAGGACGATGGCCTTTCTCCATGCCCTCGCCGCGTCCGGCCCTGGCCCAGTCGTTGAATTCCAGGCGCAACCGCTCGTTAGTTACCAAATTCTCGTCCATCTGATTTGCCACAACCTTCAGTCTGTAGTCAACCAACCAGCGGGGGCAAGCCCACCTTCCCAACCTGAGAGCTGAACTGACTAGCGCATTTAATCCCGTCCAAGGCCTGCACACGAGAATTAAAACTCAAATACGATAAGCTCATGGTCGGGAAGGTGGGCTTGCCCCCGCTGATTGGCTGAACAAACTAGCAACATTCAACCTTGCTTGAGCAGCGACGTTCTGAAGTTTGCCGGACAGCTACGGGCGTAGCCGATAGAGCATGCGCGGGAATGGAATCGTTTCTCTGATGTGCTCGATGCCACACATCCACGCGGTGCAACGCTCGATGCCCATTCCGAAGCCGGCGTGAGGAACGCTGCCATAGCGGCGCAAGTCGAGATACCACTCGAAAGCCTCCTGGGGCAACTCATGCAACGCAATCTGTTCCTTAAGAAACTCGAGCGACGTGGCGCGCTCGCCCCCGCCAATCACCTCGCCATAC
>JBGPYG010000064.1:0-12373 GCA_041493085.1 Pyrinomonadaceae bacterium
GGCCGCACCTATCACCCATACTCACGCCGCGAGGAACACTTCGAGATCTTTCTCTGCCGTGGCCTGAACCAAAACCTCCAAAGCCTCTGACCCAACATCAAGAAGTGGAACTGAGCAGCAGTAAGCAGAAGGCAGGAGCAGTAGGCAGTAGTAGGACACTACAGGCGTAGTCTATCTATGTCAGACTGTTCCAAAATCCTTGACGGGCTTACAGGTCTCGGGATACCTTGCGCACGTCGAAAAGCCGTTTCCTATAGTTCAATTCCTACCTCGCTAATTCCAGTTCCAAGGAGAAGAAAATGAAAAAGCGTTTAAGAAGTGGTATTCCCTTTGTCGCTGCGGTTTTGTTAACCGCCACAACAGCAGTTGCTCAACAGCCGGCCCAGCCGCAAGCGCCGGCACTCGAGTTGTACCATATCCACATCTCGAAGGCGGCGCCGGGAAAACTGCCGCAGCTCATCGAGGCTTACAAGAGCGCGCCCGCTCCCGCAGCAGACGAGCCGCAAGTCACGCCGATCATTCTGCGTCATCGCGATGGAGACGAATGGGATTTGATCAGGATTACGCCGCTCGGCAAGCAGGTCACGCTGTCGGCTAGTGCTTCCCCACAGGCTATCGAGGATTACTACCAGCGTGTAAGACCGCTCACTGACTGGCACAACGATACTTTCGTCGTTGGTCCAAGTTGGGCTATCGTGCAGAAAGCGCTGGTTGTGGCCAAGGGCGAGCCGGTCTATGTAGTCACTGACTATCGCGCCCTGCCCGGACATCGAGAGCAGCTCAGGGCTGTACTTGATCGCAACGCTCAGGACACTCCCGGCCGCAACGTGCTGTTTGCTCATGTCGAGGGTGCTGCCTGGAACTTCCTTAATATAACCCGCTACGATTCATGGGCCGAGGTGGGTGCCCCGCCACCGGCGCCACCGGCAGGCACACAGCCGCAGGACCAGGGACTCGCGATTCGCGACCACATGGCCGTGCACCACGACACGATTGCAATATTCGTCTCTGGTGGACAACCGATCCATTAAGTTCCAATTCAGATCGGAACTTCCCCGAAGGCTCGGAACGGGTTAGACCCGTTTCGCGCCTTCGGCTCGAAGAGCATTGTAGGGTCGCGTGATCGAGTGTGGAGGCGGGCATATTAGCCGCAGATTAACGCGAATTGACACGAATCAGAAATAAAGCAACGACCGCAAATCACGGAGATGCTTTCGGCGTTCCACCCACCCGCTAACGCAGGAGGTACTGACCTCCTGTTACTCCGCGAAATCTGCGGCTGATTTCCTTTCGATACGCGTCAGTCTCCTCATTCACGCGGCTCTCGGACCAGCCGAGATGCTTCTGCGCAACGCTCGCCGCAGCCTCCACGGCATCAAGTCCACAGTTTGAATTCAACCCAACCATGGTGCGGCGGAGCAAACAATCGGAAAGCGTCTGCGCGAACTCATGCTTGAATGCGAAAACTACCTCGGCCGCAATCGCTCCGGTCTCGGGATCGAAAACGTCGGCAAGGGAAGGGTCGTCACTGATCAGCTCCGTGACAAGGGACGCGCGCGTTCCGTAGATTCGCGATAAGCGGTCGCTTGTTGCTTCCGGTACGCGCGCATTGGCGTAGTGACGCTCCCCATCTGCGCCCTCTCTCGGTGTTGAGCTACTGCCTGGATCTGCGGGCGAGTCGAGCACCCCAGCCGGGCTGCCCGGCCGGGGACCCCGCACGCCCGCGGTCCCAGGGGGTCGGGCTACTGCCCCGGGCAGCGGCTCACGATCCGTCGTGCATTGCGGGGCGGTTCTTCCCAACTGCTTGAAAATCAGATCGACAGTTTCTTCGGCGAGACTGCGATACGTCGTCAGCTTGCCGCCAACGATGGAAAATAGACTATCGACACGCGGATTCGCGCGAATGAAGTGCTTGCGCGTAATGCTCTGCTCATCCTTGTCGCCGGTAAACGGCAGTGGCCGCACGCCCGAGTAGGTGTAGAGAATCTGCTCACGATTTAAATTGGCTTTCGGTATCACTCGATTCGTTTCGCGAAGCAGGTATTCGATCTCTTCCGTTTCAATCCGGACGCGGTCGAGGTCGCCGTAGTACCGAATATCAGTTGTGCCGATTAGATAGTTTCCATTCCAGGGAATTATGAAGAAGGGACGGGCATCAGCCTCAGCTTCGACGTAGATGGCGGTGTCAGGAGCGCCGGTAAACGGACCAACGATGAGGTGGCTGCCCTTCGTGCCGCCAATTAACCGCGGCGAGTTTCCAGGGCCGGTTTGCTCCAACAACTCATCAATCCATGGCCCGGCGGCGTTGATTACGATGCGTGCGGTGGCGGAATGATGCTCCGCGTATGAGCCCTCCCTCGGTGTTGAGCTACTGCCCAAATCTGCGGGCGAGACGCCCGCGGTCCCAGGGGTCGGTTGATTTTGGACAATGGACATTGAGCTTTGGACCTGGATGAACTCAACGCCGCAAACCTTTCCAGCTTCGACGATGAGTTTATCGACACGCGCGTAAGTGAGAACCGTAGCGCCATGCTCAACAGCAGAGAGTGCGTTCTCGAGCACGAGCCGCTCGGCGAATTCTACCTGGGCGTCAAAGTAAAGTGCCGCGCCGAGCAGGCCTTCACTATTCAGTCCGGGTGCCTGCTGCAAAGTTTCCCCAACCGAAAGCATGTGATGACGCGGCAGCGTTTTAGCAAACGACAGGAAGTCGTAAGCAATCATGCCCGCGCGAATAGTCAAAACGCCTCGGCGTGCATGTTTGTAAATTGGCACCAGAATTCGGAGCGGACGGACCAGGTGCGGGGAGATATTGAGCAAACCCTCTCTTTCACGTAAAGACTCGCGCACCAATCCAAACTCGCCATGCTCGAGATAACGCAAGCCGCCATGAATCAGCCGCGTCGACCCGCTCGATGTGCCGCCGCCGATATCGCCCTTATCCAGGAGCAGCACCTTCAGCCCTCGCATCGCCGCATCGCGCGCGATACCGGCGCCGTTGATTCCGGCGCCGATTACGATTACGTCAAACTGAACGTTGGAACTTTTGCTTGTCATTCCAATTCGAGTTTCGAGTTCCGAGTTTCGAGTTCCGAGTTTCGAAGCCGGCTGGGGTCTAACTTGTTCGAGCGAACTCGGAACTCGGAACTGCTAAATCCGCGCACCACATAGTGCCAATCCTGCACCTTCTCGGGCAAAGGCCTTCGTATCTACTATCGTCCGTCGCAATAAACAAAGCGTTGGGTACTGCCGTTTGTAGTTATTGCCAGCGAGGACGTCCAAGTTGGGTTTGAACATCAACCCAATCATTGGCCTTGCTTCAGCGAGTTTGTCTGAAAGCGCCTTAGGCGCGAAATGTTTATAGAACAGGAGGCATTCTTTCATGGTTTGTAGTGGAGCGAAATGCGAACTGATTTTGCACTGCGTTCGGCAGCGGCAGCCAATTAAGATTTAGGATCGACTGTGAGGCGGGGCAGGGTGCGGGGTTGACCGTCAATTTCAGAAACCGTTTCGCCGCTGCGGTGCGCGCCCATCTTTTGGTAGAAGCCTTCCGCGTTGGGGTCTGAAGAGATCTCGACTGCCGAAATGTCTCGGCTCGCCGCGTTCTGCATTGCGTGGATGAACAGTTCCTTGCCGACACCGGTGCCGATGTGAGCAGGCGTCACCCAAAGGTGATCTAAGACCGCCTTGTCGTCCCGAACAACCAAAGCATAGAAGCCGAGCAGCTCGCCTTCGCTTTCAGCGACGTAGACCTGATTGCCGGCGATAAAGTCCGGCGAGATGGTCAGGTCGTCTTGCCAGTGCTGGATCCAATGTTCCGGATAGCCCCAATGCCGTTTGGCATCATTAGCAATCGTGGTTAGCGTAGCTGCGTCTTCAATTGATGCTTTTCTTATTTTCAAGTTCTGCGAAGGCCTTATTACACTGTGACATACCCGGGTCGCTACCGCTCCCGGTTCTGATTTCGTCTCATCCGCGCTCTACCCGGTCGCTACCGCTCCCGGTTCTGATTTCGTCATTTCTTATTTTCAACAATCGCCTTGCTTAGTTTCTGCACTAGCTCGCGAGCTTGAACGGCAAACTCGCCTTTAGGTTCCAGACGCAAATACTCCTGGTATTCGGCAAGCGCGCGCTCCTGCTGGTTTATTCGTAGCAGGATATTTCCGGCAAGCAGGTGGGCTTCCGCAAAATCCGGCTTCAATTGCAGCGTGTGGCCGATTGCCGGGCCCGCCTTCGCAATGTTACCCAAATCCCAGTAGAGACGGGCCAGCGTAAAGTAGCCATGCCAGGATTTATCGTCGAGCTTGAGTCCGGCGAGTAAGGTTTTCTCGGCTTCGTCGTAGCGCTTTTGACGCCAGTAGACCTCGCCCAATGAAAGTATCGCTGGAGCGCTGCCGGCCTTCAGCTCCACCGCGCGTTGAAAAGCGACCTCAGCTTTATCCCACTCTCGCGCATCTACCAAAGCCGTACCAAGCAAGAGGTGCGCTTCATAAAACTCCGAATAAAGAGCGATAGCCTTTTGCAGGTGGTCGACCCCTTCCTGGTAACTCTTTCTGCCGAGAGCTGCGCGACCTCGAACTAATTCTCCTCGAGCATCGGCTGGCGCGCGCGCATCGATAACATCGATTAGATTGAGAGCGACTGGATCCTGAGAAGTTAGTTCGAAAACAAGGAATGCGCGAAACATGACTTGCAGGTCGGCATCCTGTTGCGCCGGCCGATAGCCGGGCGCGTTGACTATTACTCTGTAGTAGCCGCGTTGAATGTTTGGAAAGCGAAAGCGGCCGCTGCTGTCGGTATCAATCTGATCAACCAGGCCGCCGCCAAATCTCTCGAGCCTGATTGGAATCCTGCCGGCAGGCAGACCGGTCTCGGCGAGTTTCACCTGCCCTACAACCTCGAATGAATTGGGCGAAGGTGTCGAGTAAGTATCACGGTCGCGCTGGGCAAGAAGTGGCGGGCTGATTACCAGCGCAAAGATCAGAGCCAGTGGATAGCAATAAAGACGTCTCACGTGATTGCCCAAAGGATGGGGATGCTGTTTTGATAAGTCCAGGCTACTCCGAAAACGCCGTCGGCTGCAAAACTAAGCCGGGCGGATTATGGTTCCGCCCGGCAAAGTCAGTGTCCACAAACCAGAGGTCAGTGGGAGTATTTCAATCCAAACTGAATCAGCCGTGCCGGAACAGCGGTGCCCGTAATCTGAGTAAAGGTTGCGGGTGAAGCAATGTTCACGTTCGCCGGCGTAGTAAAGATTGGGTGGTTGAACACGTTGAAGGTGTCCATACGAAACTGGAACGAGTGCGATTCCGCGATCGTGAACGACTTCTGGATTGAGATGTCCCAGTTTTGCTGATAAGGCGCGCGGAACGCATTACGCGGTGAAGTACCCCAGCCAGTAGCGCCGGGGTTCGCACCACCGTTAATGGTGGAGAGCCCTGGAATGAGCGGCGCCGTACCGAAGCAGCCAGTCTTGAGGTAATGGGTAATACGTTCTTGGACCGTGCCGTGGGTATACGCGTCCGCAATCCTGCTGCACAGAAACTGCGCTGTGCCAAGTGCCGCTCCAAAGATGCCGCCGGCGGTACTGTCGGTCACCGAGAAGGGCAAGCCCTTTTGGTAGGTGACGATCCCGCTTACGGTCCAACCTCTAAGCACCGGGTTGTCCATGAAGCTGTTCTTCCTCACCGGAATGTTGTAGGCATAACTTACGACCAGGCGATGCGGACGATCAAAGTCGCCACGCGCCTTATTCTTCGCGGGGTTGGATTGATCGTTATATATGTTGCCGCCATTCTGGCCGGCGCGAGTTGCATTCAACTCGTCCGTACTCAGCGAGCCGCTGACGTTGTCTTCGGTCTTTGAGTAAGTGTAAGCAGCCTGGAAATAGAGACCGCGATGCAACCGCCGCGACAGCGTAGTCTGCCAGGAACTGTAGTTAGCAAACCCGATGTTGCCGGAGTAGCGTGATCCTCGCTTTCGCGACAAACCGATGATCTGATGCCGCAGCTCCTCGTTGGCGACGGTATTCGCGGTGATGGTATAGGAAACGCCGTTCCTGTCCTTAACTGTAAGCGGATTTGCCGGACTCACCTGGACGGCGAGGAAGGGATCCCAGATACCGATGCCGCCAAGGAAGTGTGACCCCACGTAGCCCGTTTCGAGTGCCCAACCGCTTTTCAGTTGACGTTGAATGGTGAAATTCCACTGTTGCGTGTACGGCGTGAAGGCATCACGTGGCGCACTGGTAAACGACGCCAGATTAATCGAGCAGTTTGTCGCCGTGCCGCCGTAATTGAGACATTGCTGTCCGGCTGCGTTGACGAAAATAGGCGCAACTCCCGGATCATTAATATCGAGCGGGCCCGCGCCACTCACGCGGCGTAGCCCGGCGAAGAAGGTTGCCGTAGGAATAAACGCGGTCGCCACGATAGACGGTGGCGGCTGTCCCGCGAGTGGATTGGCCAGTTGAAACGGAGTGGGGACCGCGCGACTATCGAGCGGTTGCACCGTGAACGGCGGCGCCAGCGAATTCTGCAGAATGTTCTGGTTCGAGAGGCGCTGGTAGTAAATACCATAGCCGCCGCGCAGAACTGTTGTCTGATCGCCGTTGATATCCCACGCAAACCCGACCCGAGGCGCGAAGTTGTTGTCGTCGCGGCACCTGATCAAGGCGCAGTTGCGAACGCCCGGAGTGCCTTTGAAGCCGCCGAGATCAACAGCTTCCGGAATCAGGAACGGGTTTTGACCGGCTGCTGCGAGCGTCGGATCAAAAATGCCGGCACGATTGAGTTTGTCATGGCCGAAGCTCATGGCTTCCCAACGCAACCCTATGTTGAAGGTCAGCCGCGAAGTGTAGCGGTAATCATCCTGAATGAACGCGGCGTAGTCGGTAGCCACGAAGTTGCGCGCCGGATCACCGAAGGCCGATTGAACCGAGGTAACGGCGCCGCGCAGGAAATTCTGAAACGCAGTGAAGGTATTGCCCGCTCCGCTGGTGCTGGCGAACCCAAGCGAACCGCGAACGGCAAAGTTGTTGAAGCGATTCAATTGGTATTGAACGGCTTCACCACCCATGCGCAGGCTGTGCTTCCCGGTGATCATCGAGAACGTTTCGACGATATTGTAGGTGTTCGAAATCGTCCCACGATCGTCATTGACGCCAGTGCCCAGGGAGAACGTGCCGGTTACCGCAACTCGGTACATCCCGGGAAAGTTTCCGTTAGTGGCAGAGCCGATTTCAGTTGACGAGTGCGTATCTACCGGGATATTGCCAAACAGGAATCGGCTGTAACCCAGGCGCAGCTCATTGATTTTCGTCGGGCTAAACAGATGCGTTTCAGTTATCGCCAGGTAACGGTTCCACTGAAAGTCGTTGCGCGGATTCGTCAACGATGTATCAGTACCGAAAGGCTTTGCTACAGAACCTTCGTCCCAAAACCAGGTCCCAGTGATCTTGTCTTTGTCGCCGCGGAAGCTGCGATCGTAACTGATCGTATACTGGTTATCCCTGATTGGCGCGACCGATGAGAACGCACACGTGAAGGTTTGGGTAGGGATGGTGGCGCCTGTTACTTTTCCGCATCCGCCCTGCCCGACGCGCGGCACCAGATACTGCCCGCCAAAGCGAATGTCTTTGAGGTTGAGGATATTGACGGCTACTGGATCTATCTGCGCCGGCGTCAGACTGAACGCACCAGCTAGAAGAGTGGCATTAGTAGTTCCATCAGCTGCGGTCGGGAATACCTGCACTGTCGGGAATGTGCTTGACCCGTTCGGATCGATGCCATTGCGCGCGCGCACGCCCTGGTAGTTAAAGAACCAGAAGCCACCGACTTTAGGAATCGGCCCGCTGGCGCTGCCGCCGAAAACGTTTTGCAGTAAGCGCCCGCGCTTCGTGCCATTCTTGTTAAAGAAATACTCGTTAGCGTTTAGGTAGTCGTTGCGATGCTGCCAGTAAAGGTCCCAATGAAAGTCTTTCGTGCCGGTCTTGGTCACGAGGCCCAGCGCTCCGCCACCCTTGCTGCCTTGAGTTGCGTCGTAAAGTGACGTCGCAACTTTCATTTCCTGAAGGGTGTTGGGATTCGGCAAAGGCACGGTGTCGAAGTGCGCGAGGTTGAAATCATTGACGTTGATGCCATTGAGCGAAACGCTGTTATTACTGGTGCGCTGCCCGTTCACACTCACGTCCGCGGTTCCTCGTCCGGCTGTTCGCACATCCGCAACCTCGCCAGTGACGCCAGTGGAGAGAGAGAGCAAGAACAAAAAGTTAGGTGAAGCGAGTGGCAGAGACCGTATCGTCTCCCCCTCCAGCGGTTGGCCGGTAATCGCACTTTCCGTATTGATCAAAGTAGGGGTGGCCTGGACGTTCACCGTTTCTTCAATGCGGCCGGTTTCAAGTGCAACGTCCTGTCGGACCGTTTCCGTAATCCTCACGGATACACCTGACACCACGGCTTTCTTGAAATTTGTGGCCGTGACCTGTAGTCGATAAGTTCCTGGAGGCAACAGCGAGGCGCCGAAACGGCCCTCATCATCGGTCGTAGCCGTGCGCACCGACTGCCCGGTGAGTTCACTAATGATGTCAACCGTGGCGCCTTTCACAAGGGCGCCCCTCTGGTCGGTTACAACACCAGTGATGCCTCCTGTTTGCGACCCCTGCGAATAGGCTGATGCCACAAAAAGAAAGCTCAGGATTAACCCGCTTGCCAGCAAGCGCAAAACGCTTCGCATAACAGCTCCTCCTTCTTTTTAGAAAACTAACCTTTTAGGAAACGGCTTCTATTGAGTTGGCGCTTGAAAAAAGACCTTTAGACCCGTGTTCGTTAGAAAGGAAAACGATATTGCGGCAAAAACAAGCAAGCAACATTCCAAGCGGAAAGCGAAAAGGTTAACTGCAAAAACCTGCGATTTTGGCGACTTCGAGGAGCAGACTGCCGTCCCTCCTTTTCAAATCATGGAGTTTTTGGGTTTTTGTTCAAATTCTTGGATGCTGACGCTTCGCCGCTGGGCGATGGCGAGGAACGAGGAGCACCGAGCAGAGCGGATGAAAAGTTGCTCGATGCTGACTCGCGCCTTGTTCAAAAATCGTGAATAAACCTGGAGGCGCTACTGCCGGTGAACGGTCGGAACCGAATCGTGCGGTGAGGGGATATTGGGCGGCGAATCTTGCGGGCTGACTCCCGAACTCCTTCTCACAGTGAGGCCCAGGATGGGCTCAGGACGAAGCGGCCTCGCTGGCGCCCGCCGGCGGAGTCTCATCGTGATGCTCGGTCGTGTAAAGACGAAGGATATCCTGTCCCTGGCGCGATCTCGGATCGATGGTCCTCATGTGCTTGCGGCCCTGCATCTCCCAAATCGCAGTCACAACTCCATCCTTCTCAACGGCGTGGTAAGAGATATCTTCCATCACGGCTTCTGCTGCCGGAGTCTCGTTTGGTGTATCAGTCGCGCCTGCAACGGGCGCGGTCTCATTTTCAGACATTTTTACAGTAACACTCCTCTCAGAACTTCTCGGCTTGTCTTGTTGGTTTTAGGAATTGTTGCACACGGCTCGCGCAAGTGTCTACCAGGCAAGCTAAGAACCGCATCTGACGACAACACTGGTTTCACCTTCGCCCACGGGTGCCAAGTGCAACCTCGACTGCCCGGCGCGGAGCAACCACACCCCAACCCTGTCTTTCGACTTCGATACCCGGTACCCGTTCCGCCGTGTCGATCAAAACTCGCTTCACTTGCTGCGGCGTCAAGGCGGGGTTTGCCTCCAGGATGCAGGCGGCGATTGAGGCAACAATCGGCGACGCGAAAGACGTCCCGTCAACATACTTGTAATGCTGACTGATCACATTGCCTTCACGCAGCTTGATGGTAATCAACTGTCTCAGTAGTGGAACCGGCAAATCGCGGGCTTCGTCGAAGTCTTTATCCAGACCCGCGTGCGTATCGATGATCGGTCGCAGGTCGTCATCGGCCGCCGCATCAAGTTCTGAGCAGAGGTGAGCTTCGTCAGCCGTCGGCGTGGCGGGAAGAATCGGCGCCGCCACCCAAATGCCGGGAGCTATAATTTCGGGCTTCTGTAAGCCATCAATTGTTGGCCCATAGGATGAGCGATACATGCCGCGCCTGGCTCGATCCAGCGAGTTCTGATCGTCAAGCCCACCAACGGAAATCGCCGAGGGCGAACTAGCCGGCGGCAGGACGGGATGGCCCGGAGCCATTCCCGCATTGCCTACTGCGCAAACCACGATCAGTCCCGCGCCCACGGCGCGCTCAACGATCTGGCACAACGAACTATCCAGGTATGACTGCTCAAAATCTCCGCCGGCGGAAATGTTCACGATGCGAATGTCGTACTTCTTCCGGTTTTCTAATACCCACTCGAGCCCCCGCCCGATCTGCTCATCGGGAATGCGTCCGCTGCGTCCAACCTTCACCAGCACCACTTTCGCATCGGGTGCGATGCCGCGGTAGAAGCCTTCGGACAAATGACCATTCCCCGCAGCTACTACCGAAGTCATCATGCCGTGCCAGCTCGCGACGTCGGTTTTTTCCAATGATGCACGGTCGTCCTCGGCGTCGAAGATGCTGTGATAGGCGGCGATCCGATTCTCTGGTTTTGTTAAGTCGTCATGGGCGAAGAAACCGGAGTCGAGGAAAGCAATGGTCACTCCCCGTCCGGTGAATCGCTCGTCGGCATTCATCCGCAGTGGTGTAGGCAGAACATGATCCGTCTGTTCAAAGACAACGTGGTGAGAATCGATTTGCGCTTTGGCCCGAATAAAAAGCTCGACGCAGTTAGCGCAAACCTGCGCCAGGTCGCCCGCTACATCTTTATCGGCTTTCAAAAGCGTGGCGATGTCCAAAGGAATTTCGCCCAGCGGATGGCGTTGACCATTTATGCGGCCACAGTGGTGGCAACAGAGGTTGGGGCCTTCCGGCGTTTGACCTGGAGCGGTGGAAAGAATTGATTCCGGCATCATCAGGTAGTTTACTGCATTCTGTCTTGATTTCAATTGCGACCGTTCGTGTAAAGCAAACTGCTAGTTTGCGGTCGAGACGGCGAGCTGACTGTTCGCAACCCGCAAACGAACAGCTTGCGTTACACCAGTTTCGACCCCAGTTGTAAACTTGCCCTGCGCCCGTGTAAGGTATTGCAGTCACAAACAACATTCAGCGCAAGATTTTTCCGAATTCCATGGCCCAAGATCAGCCAAGCGTTGCCGACCTTTTCCGACGTGCCCAGGCCATCAGGCGCGAACAGCCCCAGACGTCCTATAAAGAGGTCAAGGCGCAACTTTTAAGAGAATTTTCCGGGAAGCCGTTTCCGTCGCTGCACAATCTAACCATCCCTGAGCAGGATGCGCGCGCACCTGAAGAAGACTGGTCCGCCGGGTTGCCGATCGTCAGACGCGGCATCCAATTTCAGGACTGGAGCGAAGTTGCGGATGGAATTATTTTGAGCCTGGAACAGACTGAAAACTACGAGCGCGAGCGCGGTGCCGAGGGCGACAGAGACGAGTGGCACGACCGCACCGCCGGTATCGAAGAGTCGACCAGACAAGCCGTAAGTAAGTGGATGCCGGAAGAGTTAATAGCGCTCGCTGAGCGGCAGACGAAAAAATAGTTATCACGGAGCAAGCGTATGTCTCATCCTCCGCGAATAATGTACATTGAGTATAAAGGCGACGACATCGTCGGACCCGCGCGAATCGGCCGAGTTACATTCTCCAAAACCGGCAAATCGATCTATTACAAAGGCAAAGAATTTGGCGGTCTGCGCGGGTTCGGATTTAAAGCAAATTATCGCGACGTAGAGACGAGAGAAGAATATTGGATCTCGGGATGCAAGAAGGATGGAACAGACGCTCTGTATTCAACAACTGTTGAGATTGATGACGACATAAGAGATGAATACTGGACGATAATTCGGAACAAGCCAGAATCGAGGCATATAACGTCTTTTAGATGTGATGGGAAATACTCTAAGTAGAATCTGTCGCTTATGTCCTCCTCTGAAGCCGCGTTTGGAGCAATAAGTGAGTTTTTTAGGAAGTCTATTCAAAGATCCGAAATACCAGCCCGGCGATCCGCGCCAGCCTGACGAGATCACCGAAGCCGACATCATTAGTCCGGACACGCGACGCGAGAATCGCATGCCGCCCGGTCAGTCGCGCACCAAGAAGTGGCCCGTGCTTGATGCGCATGGAACGCCTGAAATAGATCTTGCGACCTGGTCGTTTGCAGTGGATGGGTTAGTTGAGCATCCTCAGAAGTGGTCGCTCGACGAATTCATGCAACTGCCGGCCGTCCGCGTCTATGCCGACTTTCACTGCGTCACGCGCTGGTCTCGTCTGGATAATTTGTGGGGCGGCGTCCC
>JBGPYG010000374.1:0-4013 GCA_041493085.1 Pyrinomonadaceae bacterium
GACTTGATTCTCGATATGTTTCTGCGCACGGAAGAGCATCTTTCCAGCGAAGACCTTTACCGCCTGGTTCGGCAGGAAGACCCCAGCATCGGGCAAACCACGGTCTATCGCACGTTGAAACTCCTGACGGAAGCAGGGCTCGCGCGCGAGGTTCGTTTTGGCGATGGCATCACCCACTACGAACACAACTACAAGCATCAGCACCACGATCACATGATTTGCTCTGAGTGTGGCCGGATTATTGAATTCTTTTCGGCTGAGTTGGAAGCGATCCAGGACGCGATGGCGGCAAAGCATCGTTTCCAGGTGACGCAACACTTGCTCCGGATTATTGGAGTTTGCGCCGAGTGTCGCCGGGCGATGAAAGAAACCGGCAAACAAGCTGCGTCCCCACGCGCACGTGCAAAACAGGCAACCGCTCGAGCCCGGTAGCAATCCGACAGCAACCAAAAAACATTGTTCAGAGTTCAGCCCGAACTGCTTGTGACTCTGTCTGTTTTTGCCTTTTGCCTGAGATACGGTGTAACTTGCGAACACTCTACAACTTTGATTCGAACTTGATGCCTAACACTAAACAAGACCAATTCGTCCTTCGCGCGCGCCTGAACAACCTGGCGATCGCTTTGTGCCTCCTTACCTTGTCGCTTGCATTAACAGGCTGTCCTAAGAACGACACTCCTCCGAACGCGCGTATCGCAACTTCGGAACGCGCAGAGGAAGCGAGCCCGGCAGTCGTGCCTGGCGCGGTGGCGTTCAATGGCGAACGCGCGATGGAGCATGTAAAGAAGCAGATGGAAATTGGACCGCGCATCCCAGGCTCCCCCGAACTCGCGAAGACACGCGATTACATAGTGAGTACACTTAAATCTTCGGGCGTTTCAGTCAAGACAACAGAGTTCACCGCGTCGACGCCTCTTGGTGAAAAGAAGATGGTTAATCTCACGGCCGAAATCTCTGGTGAGTCGAAAGATGTGATCATGATTGCCAGCCACTACGACTCAAAGTATTACAAGGATATGCGTTTTGTCGGCGCCAACGACCCGGGAACTTCTGTCGGCACTTTGCTGGAGTTGGGGAGAGTGTTAGGCGCGAGCCCGCAGAAACCGAAGCTGACGTACTGGCTGGTGTTCTTCGACGGCGAGGAAGCCTTCTGCGAAGAATGGGACGAGTGCAGTAAGCCTGACGCTCCCGACAACACTTACGGCAGTCGTCAATATGTTTCCAAGCTTCGCGAGAACAAGGAACTGGGCCGCGTGCGCGCGTTGATATTGCTGGACCTGATGGGATCCAAAGACCTTGAGCTGGGTCGTGACACGATGAGCACCAGGTGGTTGCAGGACATTGTCTGGCACACGGCGCGAGATTTGGGCTATGGAAAGTATTTCGTCGAGCGTCCTGAAGGGGTGGGCGGCGATGACCATGAACCTTTTCTTAGAGCCGGGATAGACTCGCTCGATCTAATTCAACTCAGCAGCTATCCCTATTGGCACAAAGCTAACGACACGCTGGATAAGGTCTCTGCTCAGAGCATGAAAGTTGTCGGCGATGTTGTGCTGGCAAGTTTGCCGAAGATCGCAGAGCGAGCGGCAGGCAAGCCGTCGGCGCCAACTGCAACAGCCACGCCGGCGATCCCGGAATGAAAACTATCCAGGGAAACCTAACCGAAAAGGACCGTTTGCAGAAGCTCAATGAGTTCCTCAAAAACTAGAATCGCTGTTATTCCCGGAGACGGCATTGGTCCGGAAGTCATCCGCGAAGCTGTCCGCGTACTCGAGCGCGTGCGCGAGACGCATGGCGTCGAGTTGGAGTTAACTCACTTCGACTGGGGGGCGGAAAAATTTTTGCGCGAAGGCGTTTCGCTGCCGGCTGGGGCGCTGGAGATGCTCTCCACTGAATTCAACGCCATACTTGCCGGCGCCTTTGGCGACCCGCGCGTTCCTTCAAATCAGCATGCGGAAGACATCCTGCTGGGAATGCGACGCGGCCTCGATCTCTACATCAACCTCCGTCCCGTTCGCCTGCTTGATGCACGGCTGACTCCCTTGCGCAACCGCAAAGTAGAGGAGATCGACTTCGTAGTCTTCCGCGAAAACACGGAGGGCGCTTACTGTGGCGCGGGCGGTTTTCTCAAGAAGGGAACTGCCGACGAGATTGCTACGCAGGAGGAACTCAACACGCGCCGTGGTGTCGAACGGATCATCATCGCAGCTTTTGAGTATGCGCGCGCGCATGGGCGAAAGCGCGTAACGATGGCCGACAAGTCAAATGTGCAACGCTTCGGCGGCGATTTGTGGCAACGGGTTTTCAAGGAAGTAGCCGCGGATTATCCGGACTTGGAAGCGAACCATCAATATGTGGATGCGATGGCGATGTTTATGGTGCTCGACCCGGGTCAGTACGACGTGATTGTCAGTAATAATCTGTTTGGCGACATCCTGACAGACCTCGGCGCTGCCATTCAGGGCGGGCTCGGGCTCGCGGCCTCCGGCAATATTCATCCTGGCCGTGTGTCGCTGTTTGAGCCTGTCCACGGGAGCGCGCCGACGATTGCCGGACAGGGAATAGCGAATCCGGTAGGCGCTATTCTGACCTCCGCGATGATGTTAGAATATTTGGGCAACAACAAAGCAAGCCAGGCAATCGAGAAAGCCGTCGGCGAAGCTATATCTCATGACGAGACGACGCGCGATCTCGGCGGGAAGCTTTCAACCGAACAAGTTGGAACGGCGATTTGTCAGCGATTAGTTTCTATGTAACGCAAACTGTTAGTTTGCGTCTACGCAAGCTAACAGCTTGCGTTACAACGTTATGACTGCAAGCCACAAAAAGTTAGCGATGAGGATTGCCGCCGGCGCTGTGATCGTCGGGGTAATCGTGGGCGTGGTGCAGATTGCACGCATTGCGCCGTTAATCATAGTCGGCCTTGTTGCTTTGGGCTTCCTGGTCTTCCTCGCTCTAAGAATCCGCGCCAATCGCAAGACTAGAGTGATTTTTGGGTTCTACGTCGCAGCTAATGAAATACTAGTCGAGGGCGAGCGGAGCCGGTACCATTTTGAAATTGCCGAAGTCATAAAGTCTGGCGAGAAGGTAGTCAGGTCAATGCCCGATTCGCCGCCACTGAGTCGCTTCGCGCTGGGTGCCCTGTACTATTCCATCGGCGATCACAATGCTGCGGTTGAACAACTGGGTTTCGCGGCTGAAGAGGAAGTCTTGAAAGAGAGTCGACATCTTTCACCTTCGCGGCAGTTGCGGCGCTACGTTGGCAGACTGCGAAAGATTGAACGCCGGCCGAAGCGTTCGGCCAAAATAAACGCAGCAATTGCGAGCCTGGAACGGATGCATCAGGATCACGCTGCCCGTCTGCTCGCGGAAAGCCAACAGCAACTCAAGCGAATAGTAGAGGCTTACGAAAGCGAAATGTCCGAACAGATCCGTTCGCCGCGCAAAGACCTGGCAATCTCGACCACACGCTCGCTCAAATCCATTACCGCGCCACGTCCAATTTCGGAAGTCTTGAATGATATCTATCAGGAAGAGCACAAGGCTACCTGATTCACAAAACCCGGTGCCCAGCCTTTGCTCGAAACGCTTACAGCAGAAATCATTGCAATAGGTTCGGAGTTGCTTGCTCCCGACCGCACCGATACCAATAGTCTCTGGCTCACCGAAAAGCTGAACAGCATCGGCATTGAAGTAAAACTCAAGACCATCGTTGGCGACGACGACGCCCGGCTGGAAGAAGCGATTAGGGATGCAACCCGGCGCTCAAAGGTTGTGATAACAACCGGCGGTCTGGGCCCAACCGAGGACGACATCACGCGGAAGGTTGCCGCACGCGCGCTCGGTCGCCGGCTGTTGCTTGACGAAACAATTCTCGCGGAACTACGAGAGCGCTTTCTGAGTTTCGGCCATGTAATGCCTGAGCGAAACTCGCGCCAGGCGATGGTGATCGAGAAGGCGGAAGTGCTGCCTAATCCCAATGGCAGCGCGCCGGGTTTGTTTATCGAGCACGA
>JBGPYG010000001.1:0-35354 GCA_041493085.1 Pyrinomonadaceae bacterium
CACATGTTCCATTGTCTTGCAAAGGTCAATAGCCATGACTTCTCCTTATCTCAAGTTGTTGCTTAGGTACCCACTGAAGTTAAATAAAAGAGTTAGCACCGCGTCTTCTCCCAGATTGCTCACTTCGTTTCGATTCTGCCTGGGCTTGCGCCCTTACTGCTCAACCTGAAGAAATCGCGGCGCCCCTCTGACCGCGCCTCATTTGCTGACTACCTCTGCTTGCCGCTACCTGACTCTAACGCGCGCGATCTTGCTAGAGAACATCGCGGTGTACCAGATGGTCCCATCCTGGCTTATCGCAATTCCACCGGGTCCCCCCGTAGGCCCGAGTTGTTCACCAGTTTTTAGGTTGATGTGTGCATTAAGCAATGCTTCCTTAGCCGTATCCGGTTCAGTTGTCACCGTACCGTTCGTCAGCTGGGTCAGCGTGGGTGCGCTAGGCGCCGAAAACTCATGAATCTGTTTGTTCTTGGGATTGAGCCTGGCGATCTGATTGCCAAACATCTCTGTGAACCAGATATTGCCATCGGGACCATTGACAAGCATGCCCGGGCCGGCCCTTGCACCATTCTTGTGCGACACGAGCGAAATCTCGTCAGTGAAGTTCTTAGACTTAACATCAAACCGCGCGATTTTATCGGCGTTGAGTTCACTCACCCAGAGCGCGTTATCTGGACCAGTGATGAGGGAAGTGGGACCGGCGTCGGGAGTCTTCGTGGCGTATTCAACAATGGCGTGACTGCTCGGATCGACCCGCCCGATTTTGCTGCTTCGCACCCCAACGAACCAGAGCGCCCCATCCGGCCCGCTCGTAATGGAGAGAGGAGCAGAGGCAGCGGTGGGGATTGTGAATTCCTCAATCTTCTCGGGATTGTTGGGGTCGAGCTTGCCGATCTTATTGGCATACGCTTCGGTGAACCAGATATTATTGTCTGGCCCCACCGTAATTCCCACCGGCCCGCTATTGGCGGTCGGAGTCGGAAACTCCGTAATCACGTTCGCTTTCGGGTCAAGTCTTGCAATCTGGTGAGCGTTCTGTTCAGTAAACCAGACGTTGCCGTCCGGCGCCACCACGATGCCTTCCGGAAAACTATTGGCTGTCGGGATGGGGAAGTCCCGGACCGTCAATTTGCTGCCGCCAGCATAGGATGGCGATGCGATTTGTCCAATCTTATTGGCACCGGCCTGAGCGAAATAGATGGAGCCATCCGGGGCGGCCGCCATGAGCTGGGGGACAGAACCTTGCGGGAGGGAGAATTCAGTAAATGCCCCGGCGAGCACCACCCGCGATTTTGCTGTGGTGGTGGCTACTACATCTGTCTCAGTGCCCTCCAGAGTATTCTCTTGAACTGCTGCCCGTATCGTTTCCTGGGCCGTGGCTGATGGCACAACAGTTTTTGAAGTGCCGGCCGAGAAAAGCAACAGCGCCAGAACCAGCCCCAGCGTGAGCGCATTCAGACGAGAAGTTCGAGTAATTTTCATAACGTCTCCTTCGCAGAAAGTTGCCATTACAGTGAGCGCATCACCCTTCGACTCTATTCGGTTGAGCCACTCACTCCTAGGTCACGGTAGAACTTGAACGCGAACACTTGTAGAGCGGACTTGAAATTCTGTCTTCTCATGGATTGCTCATTTTGGCCGACAAGTAAGATGCTGGCGTAAAGAAAACGGAATGGGCAATCTGGAAGAAGTCATTGACCTGGTTGGGTAGCCTGGATGAAGAGGGTCAGTTTGAGTTCAGTTCGATTGAGGAACTGTCGCATTATCACCCGCGCTTTGATTTGGCTCTGAGTTTCGCCGGCGAATGGGAAGCGATTCTTGGTCTCTATGTCACGACATCGTGGGCGGCTTAATCGCGATGCGACTATTTAACCACGCTCGGCACGTTGCACTTTGCGCTGGAGGAAACTTCCAAAACAATCCTCGTTCCCATCGTCGATGCTTTTACGCTGAAGGCAGCGAGACTTTCACTGTCAAACTGAGCAATGCAACCGTCACGAATCCTGGTTCGCCCAGCGCCGCGACAGTAATCATCAACGACAACGAAACAGTAACGGGATTCAACCCGGGCCCCTTCGTACGGCCGTGGCGTCAGGATGACCAGGAGTATTTCGGTCGCCAGAACTGTTGTCCGTTCCACTTTCAATCGACGCAGACTCTTAACGCGCCTCCATTCTTTTCAGGTTGTTCGGCCAATCCACCCAACTGACTGATTTAACAATCCAGGAGGCTTTTGACATTCCCGGACAGCCGCCCCACCGTTCCAAAGGCTCGTTGCCATACTTAATGACCCCGATGTGATTTGACTTGTCCTTGTCAACTTCCGGGTCGGGATCGACGTAGCCGAGTTTGCGCCGCAGCAACTCCATATCGGCCACTGAACCAGTAAGAAAGGACCAGCCGGGCTTCACATGGTGCATGTGCGCATAGTGTCGCAGACTGGCAACCGTGTCCTCCTGCGGCTTGAGCGTAAACGAATAGATGAAAATGTCGCGTCCCATACGTTTGCCAAACAGATCCTGCACTCGCTTGAGGTTCATGGTGATGGGCATGCAGATTCCGTCACATTTAACGTACATGAAGTTGAGTAAGACGATCTTGTCCTTAATTAAATCGTCATAGAGCCGCACCTCTCTTCCTTCGTGCGTCGTCAGGATGAGGTTAGGAAAGTACCGTTGCCTGATTCGCTCACGCGAAGAGATCTTCTGAAATTTCGAACTTGAAACAGGGGGTTGAGCCTGCCCAATCAGAGCGCCTGCAAAAGGGGCTGCACCCAACAGCGTAATCATATTTCTTCGATTGATGTCTGTCATCACAATCCTTTCTCGACGATGCCTCTAAAAGGTACTCCGCGCGTTCCCGTTTAGGACCGCGCGTCAGCGCCTCTGGGTGCTAGGGTTTGGTCTTGTTATCCCCGACGTCGTCGATCTGGCCCAGCACCATCATCGCATGGTCTTCATGGAGCGCGTTGTGGCAGTGCAGAGGAAACTTGCCAAGGAAGTCACGGAAACGGAAGTAGACGACGGCTTCCATGTTTTCTTCCAACCTCATAACATCTTTCCGCCCCCGCTCAATGATTCCGGAGTTCTTTGGAGCCTGACCATTGAGGGTCAGAGTCTGGAATGTCTCGGAGTGCATATGGACCGGGTGTTGCCACCCAGGGGGAAGGTTCTGGAGAACCCACTTTTCGACCGTGTTGCGTTTGATTGCAAAACGGATATCGTTGGGGTCGTCACAATCACCAACAAGCTGACGGTTGATCACCCACTGACCGTTCCTTCTATCAAAGTTGAAGGTGCGTGTGATCCGCGGCGCGTCCGTTGTATTAGGAAAACCATAAAACTGGGTGATCAGCGCGGGATCGATACTATTATCAGCCCGGGCGGGACCGTCAACGACGATCTTCAGTATCTTCTGCCCCTGACCCGCCCCCAGTAGTACGTCACCGCTCGGGCCGCGCCCGTCGTGCTGCACCAACCGGTTCTCGAGGTGGTATGTCTTCCCGGCCTGGCCAGTGAAATCAACGATCACGTCGACGCGTTCAGCTACCGAAAATCGTGAACTTGTGACCTGAACCGGCTTCTCCATCAGGTTGCCGTCGGTCGAGATCTGCCAGAACGATTTCGTGGAATTGTTCGGGCCGAGCACAAACATCTGGTAGAAGCGCGAAGGCCCGGTGTTCAACCAGCGGAAGCGATATCGGCGCGGGCTGACGTGCAATACTGGCTGTATCTTGCCGTTTACCAGGAACTTGTCGCCTAGGATGCCGTCCGTGTGGAATAGATCAAACTTCAGCAGTCCCGTCTGGTTATCGAAAACCTTGTCGCTGAACACCATGTAGATATCGAAGCTGGTGAGCGGGTTTTGCCCGTCCCCGAAGCTTGGTAACCGGAAGCCTGTGTTCTCGTCGCCGGTGTCAAATTCGTTGAAGAGTATGTATGTCCCGACCAGCCCCTTGTAAGTGTTTTCCGCCGTGTGGTCGATGCGGTGATCGTGATACCAGAGCGTAGACATCGCCTCTTTGATATCCCCGGTGCCGGGATGAGTCGAGTTGATTCCGGCATAGACGTTGGGATAGTGATGGTCGTAAAACTGGCCGCGTTCCATGAAGGAGCAGGGGAAGCCATCGCTTTCCAGCGGCGTATGCCCGTTGTGCAAGTGGGTCGTGACCGAAGGTAGCCCGAAGCCACCATTGTCGAACGGCAAATTGTTGCGTTGTCGCACAAGGATCGAACCTCGTTGCGGACTTCCCAGCACACCGTATCGCTCGACGATCATCGGACCCGGTGTGACACCGTTGAAGCCCCAGATGGGCTGTGGAGGGAGTTCATTCAGAGGGGCCACACTGACCAGGCCCGCCTGCTGGGACAACTCGTAATACCTCAAAGGAGGAAACTGCGCGAAAGCTTGATGTGCAACCGTCCGGGCTTCCCCGGCGGCGGTATTTGGCGCGGCAGTTGGCGCCGGGGTCAGCGAAGCGACCGGCGCGAGTACTGACAACCGAGGCATGTTCTCGACGAAGGGTCTTGTCGGGGGACTATTTGGCTGGTCGTCGGGGAGTGCAAAACCGGACCTGGTCGTCGGGTGGGCGCTCAATCCCTTCTTCGGGATGAGCATACCGGCCGCGGTCAGCAAACCCATCTTCATCAGGTCGCGCCTCTTAAATTCGGCAGCGATTAACTCTCGCCGGTTCTTCGCCGCTGTCTCCTTCTCTTTTTCTCGCTGTCTGTTTCTCGTGGAGATGTTCGCCATTGGGGATTCCTCCTAACCTCTTCAGCCAAGCCGCTCGTGCCTGATTTATTGTCGTTCGAGCGTCGCCTACACGGGTCGCACGGTGAAGCTCGACGATGCAACCGCTTGTCGAGTCGTGGAAACTATGAGGAGATGCGGCCAGTCAAAAATTTTAGAGATCGGTTGGGAGATGAAGCCCATCTCTCGAGTGCTAGTCTAGTTTGGCGAGCTGGCCGCGACTTGCCGAGGGCCAAGAGATTGGGTTTTTTCAGATCCCGCTGTCCCTATCTTACTGGCTTTGGCAGAGGCAGCCGACCAACGAGTCCAAGGAACTCCTGCGAGAAGTAGATGTAATCACCAATGACCAAGATACTTGTGGGCGAGATAACTCTGTCCGTGAGCGTGACGGCGCATTTTTGATTGCGAATCTGGCAGATCCGGCCCGGCGCATTCTTCAGGAAATCGAGGGAGTATTCACTGGTATACATATTGCCCTTTGCATCGAAGGCGACGCCAATCGCGCAGGTCAGGCCTTCAACCACCATCTTTTCCTCGCCCGGGTCAAGGGCATTGCCATTGGCGTTGCTGTCGACGAGCCGCGCAATGCCGGACTGTCCCTGAGGGAATGGGTAACCGGCCAGGAGGGCAACGTACAACGCTCCGTCTGGTCCGATGGCAATGCCTGACGGCACCGGATCTCTTTCAGGCCGATTCTGGAAACTTGTCGCTTGTTGCGGGTTGTAGAGCGGATTGGGCAATTGTCCAAACGAGGCGTACAGAGTTAGCTTGCCGCTTCGTAAATTGGCGCGCAAGAGATCGTTAGCTCCGGCATCCGTCGCATAGGCGTAACCGTTGCGCACGGCAAGATCAAACGGATCACACTCTTTCTCTTTCTTGTCAGGATTGTAGCGTTCTTCAAAATCCCCGAGTGAGGCGATCAGGGTGAAAGGCGATGGCTGGGCTGGTTGTACTGCCTTCTTCAACGTCAGAGAAGTTTTCGGCGCCGCGTTGCCGGCTTTGAGATCGATACGCAGCAAGCTCGCAATGGGTGTATCGTGCAGGTTGGCGAACGGGTCTTTCTCCTCATGGGCAATAATCCTATTCGTGAGGCCAATCAATGCTGAACCATATGGGCGCACCGACGACAGACCGACGATGGACTTTATGGGCTGACCCTGGAACGTCGTATCGATCTTGACGGAAGGCAGACCGCTCACAAACTCTATCCCGTCGGCCGGCATGACGAGCTGATCCTGCTCATCGAATTTCTTGAGAGAGATTTTCCATACTCCTCCGTCGTTCTTGCCAGTGCCAAAATCCGTCACCAATAGATTGCCTCTCCCGTCCGTGGCAAGACCGCGCGGGCGGGCTGCTTGCATGAAGAAGTGATACGAGTAGTAATCGTTCAGGTTCTTCGCCAGATTTTCCAGGTCTGTTGAAGTCGCAACGGAGTGAAAGCTAATCCCTCCCGTTCCGCTCGGTTCGGTGATCTTGAGTTGACCGCTTACCCTGTCGCCCTGAATCTTGATAGCTGTCAGACAGCCGGGGCACATCACTGTCAGTTCATGCCCGGAGGAGGGGTTCTGGATCTTCACCGCTTCCGGCGCACACTTTCCGCCCCACGACTTTCGGTTCTGACAGGTGGTGCTGGAAACCAGCCTCATCAAGTCGCTAAAAGGAATTTGGTCGTTGGCGGCTTGGTTCCGGGAGAAGGAGGGCTGGACCAGAGTGAGAACCAGAATGCTTGTGATGAGAACTAACCGTGTTTTCATTCGAAATACCTCTGGCGGTAGGGTGCTCACTGGTTAGAAAAACATTGATGAGTGGTTATTTTCGTAAGCCGCGTTCCCACTCATAGCGAATGGTCACGCACTGAGACCACCATGCATCAAGCCCGTGTTTCTCGCGAAGATACTTTGCGCTGAGCAAGTGTCCTTTCTTCTTGCGGTCGAACTTATCGAGGATGCCAAACCAGGCTTTCCAATCTTTGCCGGTCTTGGCCTTTACAGACTCGCTGCTCATGTTTCGAAAAACGGAGTTGCTCGCTGCCATATGAGATCAATACCTCCTGTGTCGCTCATTATAACAAAGACCGGGGCGATCGTTTCTTTTTAATTGCTAAGTCGGTATGACTCCTTGACGCCTGTCAGGCCCAGGAAAGAACACGCGTCACAGACAGCCGTTTAGTGCTGCAGTTACCAAAGAACAACCGACTCTAAGTTCCGACTCTTGATCGGAGAGATTGCCAGAAGATCTTCGGGACGGATAGGCTTGTGCGTTAAGCGGACCCTCCGATCCAACGCGCTTTCGATGGCCGCAGTGATTGCCGGCGCCACTGGAACAATGCCGCCTTCGCCAGCACCTTTGACACCGAGCGGATTGAAAGGACTCGGTGTCTGTACATGATCAAGAATAAGTGATGGGACCAGGGAGGCGGTTGGTAAGAGGTAATCTTTGTACGAACTCGTCAGAGGCTTGCCGGTCTCATCGTAGCGAACTTCTTCATAGAGAATTTCGCCAATGCCCTGTGCGACTCCGCCATATATCTGGCCATCGACCACACGCGGATTGACTCTCACTCCGCAATCATGAGCTAACGCATGGCGGAGCACCTTCACCATGCCGGTCTCTGTGCTCACCTCGACGACGGCAGCATACGTGCCATTGGCATAAGCAGGCCGGTTACTCTGGTAATAACTGGTCGTTTCAAGTTCATCGGCGGGACCCTCAGGAGAGGGAAGTTGCGCCGCCTGTGTGCTGAGATATTGCGCAATGGCCCCGAGGGATATGCTCCGCTCAGGATCTTCGGTTACATGAATTACCCCATCTAAGATTTTTAGATCACCTTCAGATACGTTCAAGAGTCGAGCGGCGTGCAGCAGCGCCTTTTCGCGCACGGACTTAGCCGCCATCGCCACAGCATTGCCGGCCATCACTGCCACCCGGGCGGCATAAGTGCCAATGCTCTTCTCGATGACATCACTATCGCCAATCTTAACAACCACATCCGAGAAGCGAACACCCAAATGCTCCGCGCAGATTTGAGCCAGGGTCGTTTCATGGCCCTGTCCCTGTGATGACACTCCTGAGTAGACAAAGATCCGCCCCTCCGGTGCAACACGCACGCGAGCGCCTTCAAATGGCCCTCGACCGGTCATGGTTGCGTAACAAGCTACTCCGATCCCGATGCGCCGTCCCTCGCGCTGCGCCCGCGATTGTTCGAGCCGGAAATCCTTGTATGCAATAAGGTCCAGCGCCCGTTCAAGGCAGGCACGATAATCGCCGCTGTCATAGATCACCTGAGTTTCGTCCAGATCGGTGAGTCCAGTGTGATAGGGAAAATCGTCAGGCTTGAGTAGATTGCGGCGGCGAATCTCGACGGTGTCCAGGTTGAGCTGATAGGCACCAAGGTCTAGCATGCGCTCCATGACGAAAGCCGCCTGCGGTTTGCCTGCGCCACGGTAAGGCGCAGTGGGCGTCTTGTTTGTAAAAACCATCGAGCATTCGACTCGGTAGTTAGGAATCCGATACGGACCAGGGATGCTCACGGATGTCACATATGGCACTACTATTCCGATAGGAGTGTAAGCACCCTGGTCATAAATGAACCGGTCACACAGCGCCAGGACGGTGCCATCTGCGGCTAGTCCCAGAGTTACATCGTGCACCTGTTCCCGTCCCTGGTAGCTGGCTGTAAAGCTCTCTCGACGATCTTCCACCCAGGCCACGGGGCGGCCTAGTTGCATCGCCAGTAGTGGGACGAGAGTATATTCAGGGTAATGACGGTTCTTAACTCCGAACCCGCCGCCGATGTCGGGCGCAATCACGCGCACGTTTGGCAAAGCTAAATCGAGTTGCTCGGCGATCACGCGGCGCGCCATGTGCGGCGACTGCGTGGTCAACCAGACAGTGAGGTTCCCCGACTCATATGAAGCGGTGATCGCGCGCGTTTCGAGCGGTTGCCCGCTAACGCGGCCAATCGTGAGCCGTTCTTTGATGACCAGGAACGCCTCTTTGAGTGCCTGGTCCACGTCGCCAACCTCTTGACCGAAGCGTCCGGCTATGTTGTTCGGTAGATCATCATGCACGCGCGGCGCAGATTCGAGCAGCGACGCTTCTGAATCAACCGCAGCCGGCAACGGCTCATACTCAATGTCAATCAAAGCCCGTGCGTCTTCGGCTTGGTAGGCGTTCTCAGCAACCACGATTGCGACAGGCTCCCCGGCGTAACGTATCACGTCACGCACCAGCGGATAGGGCATGCGCGACCGGAGGGCTTGGTGGGGCTGGACCTGTGGAAAAGGTTTCGCGATGTGAGCAATGTCAGCGAAGGTCAGAACGGCAAGCACGCCTGGAGCTGTCCTCGCAGGGCTCGCGTCAAGGTGCTTTATGCGGGCGCTTGCGTGTGGACTGCGAAGCACTGCTGCGTGTGCCAGGTTTGGTAGTTGTACGTCAGAGGTATAAATGCCTTCCCCCCGGAGCAGCCTTTGATCTTCATGGCGACCGATCGAGGCGCCTATGCCCTCCGCAGTTGGCAGCGTAGCGACCGTGGGACCACTGTCTTCTTGTGCGGCTTCAAGCACGGCCTGAACGATTCCTTTGTAGCCGGTGCAACGGCACAGATTCCCCCTCAATGCCTCTCTGACATTTTCTTCAGTCGGATTGGGATTACTGCGCAGAAAGGCCGTTGCGGTCATCAAGAAGCCGGGAGTGCAAAAGCCACATTGCAGCGCATGCTGACGGTGAAAGCACTCTTGCAGTCTGGACAGTTCTCCGTTTTGGGCTAATCCCTCAACGGTCTCGATCCGGTGGGTGTTTGCTTGTACAGCTAACATCAGACAAGAACAAATGGCGTCACCATCGAAGAGCACAGTGCAAGCGCCACAGACTCCGTGCTCACATCCGAGATGCGTGCCTTTCAGTCCAAGCTCTTCTCGCAAAAAGTCTGCCAACGTCAAGCGCGGAGAGACGGATCCCTGCCAATCCTGGCCGTTGACGGTTAAGCTTATCTCTCGGTTATCCATTGAAGCCCTGTGTCAGAAGTCCGGCTCTCTTCGCCGCGCGTAGCACGGCACGTCTGGCCAGAGCGCCTATCAGATGACGCCGGTATTCGGCCGTTGCATGGATGTCACTCCACGTGCTCGTCTCAGCTTGCATTTGCGCGACGATCTCATCCAGCAGGGAGGCGGATAAAGAGTTCCCGGCGAGCACTGTTTCGGCCCCGTGGCTTGGGCGCGGGATCTCAGCGGTTCCAAAAACGGTGATGCGCGCGCGCGCGCATATTCCGTTAGCCGGGGTGAGTAAAACCGCCACGCCCGCAAGAGCGAAATCTCCTGGCCTGCGCCCAACCTCTTCGATCGCCCAGCCGTCGCCATAGTTCCAAGGCGGAAACGTCACGTGGGTGAGCATCTCATCAGGTTCCAAGATTGTGGTGTGCGGCTTTTTGAAGAAGTCCCGCTCCGAGACGACGCGTTGCGCGCGCCGGCTTTGGATCGTGAACTGCGCCCCCTGGGTAATCGCGACGGCAGGGAGTTCGGCTGCGGGATCGGCATGTGCCAAGCTGCCACAGACAGTACCCCGACAACGTGTTTGGGCGTGACCGATCATCGGCAGGGCCTCGGCTAGCAGCGGATTGATCTCAGCCAGTCCCTCTTGCTTTGCCAGCTCTGTTTGCCGAATCGTCGCTCCGACCTTCAATCCTTCTTCGTCGTGACGCGTGAAATGAAGCTCGTCTATGCGGTTAATATCGACAAGCGCATAGGGTCGCATCAGGCGAAAATTGAGGAGCGCCACAAGGCTCTGTCCGCCGGCGAGGATTTTCGTACCGGGATCCAGGTTGGCCAGCAGCAAGAGAGCATCTGCCAATACAGTCGGATCGAAATACGCGAACGGGGGAGGCTTCATAGTGTTTGATCCGTCGAGCGCTCACCCAATGCAAACTGTCGCCCGAGCTATTTCCCTTCTCGATTAAAGCCTTCGGGCCCCAACCGCGTTTTGCCCCAATAGCCTGGCTTCCTAGTTGCGCTCGCCATAGCCATGTACTTGACGACAAATGCGGCAATAGGTTCGCGGTTCCGTGTTGTCAACTTCATGATGTACTGGTTTGAGCGTGCGCAAGTAGGCAAAGATGGATTTCAGATCATCGTCACTCATGTTGCGCAGGTAAACCCAGGGCATAACCGGATTGAGCTTACGGGCCTTAACATGGCCGGTTTGCATGACCTCAAGAAAAAGCGCCTCATCGTAATACGAGATACCGGACGGGTCGGGCGTTATGTTTGTTGAGGCTACGGCAGATTCGCCCTGACCCATAACATTGCCCCCGGCAAATTCGAATCCGGCCAACTCTGGGCTCATTCTGCCTCTGGGCGTATGGCAACCAGCACAATCACTGATCTTCGCCAGGTATTCCCCACGCTTGACCTGAGTTGACAAATCGGGTGGCGGAACCTCCGCGTTGAGCGGCTCAGGAAGGATATTCAGCATGATCGAAAGAGGAAAGGGAGTTTTGGTTTGGGGAAGGCGATCCTGAATCGGCTCGATGGTGCGCAAATAGACCACAACTGATGCTAAGTCCTCGTCGGATAAATGACTGAACGATCTATAGGGCATCAACGGGAAGAGGGCACGCCCGTCGTGACCGATACCTTCTCGAATCGCGCGCGCCAGCATGTCATCCGTCCAGTTGCCGCCGCCAGTCTCTTTATCAGGCGTTATGTTGGGGGTGACCAACCAGGGAAATCCCTCCTCGGTCCAAATCCGACCGCCTCCTTTGGTGCCTGGCAATGCGGGCGCACCCGGGGCGTTCTTGTCAACCTTAGAATGACACTGAAAGCAGTGCAGCGAGCCCTCGACGAGATATTGACCACGATCCAGGCGCGCACGCGAAGTTTCGAATTTACGATCAGTCAGAGGTCGCGCTCTTGGACCAATAAACGGACGCCAGCCGATTGTAAAAGTAATCGCAATAATCAGTAGGCCCATCACTCCGAGCAGGCCGTAACCGGCAATCTTCAGCAGCCGTCTGCCCCACCTTCTTGCCGCGCTGTCTCTCTTGCGTGCGTCTTGGCCTATGCTCATAAATTCACCTCACAAGAAACTCTGATGATAGATTTGCTCAGACTAAGGCGATGCATTCAATTAAGCTTTCCAACGCGTGCGTTGGGACTATCCGCTCCAAATTGAAGCCAGCCGCAGCCAGGAGTGTGCCAAACTCCGATTCAGTGCGTTCGCGGCCTCCCGTCATGACGAGCATCTGTAGATCGGTCATCACCAACGGATAGGTCGAGAAAGAGGCCCCGGATTCAGTCGGCATAATCATCTCGATTAACAAAAGCCTACCCTCTGGACCCACCGCCTTGCGGCAGTTCTTGAGGATGCGAATGCAATGGTCGTCATCCCAGTTGTGTATGACGTGTGAAAGAAGGTAAACATCGCCGCCGTCCGGCACTGACTCGAAGAAGTCACCGGCAACCAGTTTGCAACGCTCGGCAAATCCGGTTCCTTCGAGTTGTTCTTCCATAACGCCTATGACGGAGGATGTATCGAAGAGGATGGCGCGGAGAGTCGGATTTGCACGCAGCATCGCCAGCAGTAATCCGCCTTGTCCGCCACCAATGTCAACGGCGGTCTTAAACCGGGAAAAATCGTAGGCCGAGAGGACTGCGGCGGCGAGCTCCGAGGATAGCTGAGCCATTGCCGCATTAAACCTGGCCGCCGCCTCCGGGTGTTGTTCAAGATATTGATAACGATGCATTCCAAAGACGTGGTTGAAGGCTGTCTCACCAGTCTTAACGCTGTGAAGCAAATGGCCCCATACTATGTAGGACTCCTCACTGCACAGAGTCATTGCGGTGAGTGAGTCCGGGACGTCCGTTCGCAGATATTGTCCCAAGGCGGCCAATTCGAATTGTCCGCTCTCCTTCTCTTTAAACAGGCCGAAGGCAACCAGGCAGCGCATCACTCGATTAAGCGAGTCCTGATGTGTCTTGGTGCTGTTTGCTAGTTCGTTGATACTTTGAGGACCATGTTTGAGCAAATCAGCGAGGCCTAGTTGCGCTGCGATATGGATTAGCTGCGAAACCGCATAGCCGGTCATCATGCGGGCCAGCGCGAACTGGGGCGGAAGTTCAGCCATGCCAGTCTGAGCCGGAGTCGCGGGCTCGCTAAAACTCTTCGCAGTACTCATTAACCTAACCCCACTTTGCAACTGCGCATCTCTCTCACCTTGGGTCGATGGTTCCGCTGTCGATCTCGCTCCGCGCAGTCGAGATACTAAACCGCCAGGGCTTCGACGATGCACTCAGGTACTGCTGTTGGAATGATGTTCGTCAAGCGAAACTTTGCCGCAGCTAAGAGGTCCTTGAATTGATGCTCTGTCCGCTCACGGCCGCCGGTCATTACGAGCATCTGTAGGTCAAGCAACTTGGAAAAGACCGGTTCGGGAGAATCGGGGATCAGACACTCCACGAGCAACAGCCTACACCCCTGGTCCATTGCGCTGCGGCATTGCCGCAGGATGCGCAGGCTCTGCTCGTCATCCCAATCATGAATCACCGAAGAGAGGATGTAGCAGTCGCCACCTTTCGGTACAAATTCGAAGAAGTCACCGGCAACAACTTCACAGCGCCCCGCAATTCCGACGGCTTCGAGTTGTTTCCGCGAGCCTTCAACGACGGAAGGCATATCGCAGAGAATGGCACCCATCTCCGGGTAGGCTTGCAGGATGGCTGCAACCAGAACTCCTTGCCCGCCGGCGACATCAACGATCGTCTTAAAGCCTGAGAAGTCGTAAGCCGCTACGACCGCTTGAGACACTTGCACGGATAGTCCGGTCATCGCTTCATCGAATACTCGACCGGTCTCGTGGTTCTGTGCGAGATAGTCAAACATTTTCATCCCCAGCACGTGGCCGAGTGCGGGCTGACCGGTTTCGATCGTGTGCTGAACAGCACCCCATGCTCTATAGGCCGCTTCGCCGTTCCAGATTGCCATCGCACGCATTGAGCCTGGGACTCCGGTTTGTAGGAGCGTCCCCAGTGGGGTCAGTCCAAAGCGATGTTTGTCGTCCTCTTCAAACAGACCGTAGCTGGTGAGCGTCCTCATGATTCGGTAAAGTGCGTTCGCATCAACCCGCAATGCTTTGGAGAGGTCCTCGCTGCTCTGCGGGCCACCGCTAAGGAGGTCAGCCGCGCCGATCTTGGCGATCACGTATATTGACTGGGCGAGCCAACAGCCAGTCAACATCTGGCGTAGTGCCATTGAAGTGGCTATCTCGCCGGAGTCCTTGAGGTGATGTTGTATGGATTGGCTCAATACGCTTTACAATTTGCCGGAGATCAGCCGCGCGAAGAAGTTCGACGCTATGTCTCTTTCAGTTCGATCTTCAAAGAGTGAATATCCGTGTCTCCCACGTTCTTAGTTTCGTGGACTTCCGCTTCATCCCAAACCACGGCGCCGGCTTTAGCTATTTTCTCTTCGACTTTGCCATCAGCATAGGTGTGTCTTAAGCGCCCGTCGTTGAAAACGTAGATTACTGAAGGTCCAACGGCGTGCATCGCGACACTTTCACCGGGTCGGATGCGGACATCGAAGACGCGCACGCTGTCGTTTTCCATTAACAGCTTATAGTTTTCAGATGCCACTTGAAGAGGATCGAGGGTCGCTACTGCGGGTTGCGTCGTGTTGCTCATGGTTGCCCTTTCTTCCTTCGAATACTTAAGTCGTGTCAGGCTTAAAAGACCAGGGAAGGGCCACCAAGAGCTTCTCGAATCCCCGCGCAGTCGGCTCTCCCGCGCCTTCCCGAATTTGAGCAGAATACAAAACCATGCTAAGGGAAACGTCGTAGCAGGTCTTCTTCCCGATTGCTCAATTCGCTCCGTCTTAGCAGGCGTTCAAAGTCTCATCTGCCGGTATTCTCGCGTCGGGCTAAGTAATGTTCACACCGCAATCCTGTTTGTCGCAGCCAGGCGTTGTGTTAACAGGAAGGGGAGAGCAACGATGATCGGTGGATCGAAGAGAGACGCCTCCCTCAGCGTCACATCAGCCGGTCCGGTAAACATCCCGTCTTCCACGCGCAGCGGGCCGGCTTTCCCGCGCAGAGCATTGTCAGTCAGCAGTGTTGACATTGGGTCGTTGGTATTGTTTAGAGCTGCTGCCATAACGTAGTACAGTCCATCAGGCACAGGTCTGATGCAATACTCGCCGGGACTCGTCAGGAAGTCGCATCCCGCCGGTCGGGTTTGCGACACTGGCAATTGAAAGAGTCCAACAAAGATTAGTCCGTCGAAACCTCCGGGCGCGCTGATGCGCCCCGTCAAACCGACTTGCCGGAGGCTCGAGCCTAAGTAATCCCGCTCACTTTCAAATTGCGACGCAAACGCCGAGAGACCGACCCGCTCGGCCATTTGACGAAATGAGGTAGGAGGGAGGCCGACGAAATCAGTGAATCGGCTCGTGAAAGTACCCAAGCTGTCGTAGCCCACCTCGCAACACACGTCAATGACGTTGAGGGGAGTTGTCAGCAGCAGTCGCTTGGCTGCCTCAAGACGAAGGGCTCCCAGGAACAGGCGCGGGGGGATGCCCACGACGTCGTGGAATACGCGATTA
Source organism: Pyrinomonadaceae bacterium (assembly GCA_041493085.1). GTDB lineage: Bacteria > Acidobacteriota > Blastocatellia > Pyrinomonadales > Pyrinomonadaceae > PSRF01. The sequence continues at coordinate 15,340 of JBGPYG010000001.1, forward strand.
AAATGGTAAGGGCTCATTATGGCGATCTCAGCCATTTCCTGGAGCGAGAATGGCTCGCCCAGCCGGTTACGCATCTCCAAAATTACCCGTTCCACAGCCTTCGTTCTGGTTGCGACGGTGCAGGCCCGTCCGCCAACCGAGGGCTGCTGAAAGGGTATGGTGGCGCCTTCTTGAAAAGCATTCATGGTGCCCCACCAGACATAGTTTGTTTGCAGGTCTGTGTTTCCATTTTCGATCCTCAAGACAAAGGGTTTACAAAGGAGCAAAACCGATTAGAGTGCAGAAAAAATTCTCTCAGTGACTCTTGGCCCCGCGGTGAATCGCATTATCTAGCATTCAAGTACGCCGCTCTCTGCAGCCGTTCACTCGCTGGTGCTTTGTTGCACCGTCACACCTTGGCATAGGGTCGCAACGCATCCTGTAGTGACTTGGGAACCGGCACAGCGTGAAGCTGATCACCGACCCGCTGCATGCAGGCCACTTGCTGCTCGCCGCGCGCCACTAGGTCTTCCTTTCCCGCGTTGAGTAGCCAATATTCGAAGAGCATAGTGATTCGATTCTGTTTGAGCGTTCGCAAACGCATACGGATGATAATCTCGTCAAAGGCTGACAGTTCCGCGAGGTACTCGCATGAGACGTAGGTGGTCGCCAGAGCAAACCCTTCGGCGAGCGCACGCAAAATCTCCGGTGCGTGTTCGCGGAGGAACATCTCGCGACAGCGTCCCTGCCAGCGCACGTGGTTTGTGTAGTAAACGTTCCCGACGAGGTTCGTCTCTTCAAATCCCACGACGTGGCGGAACTCATAAGCTCGCATGCTTAGCTCTCCTATCACCCTGGTCATCTATCGCGAAAGATATTTAAGGCTTCCCGCCAACTCGTGTTGGCCTCACTTGCCAGGGAGACAAACTTGGTGGGTCCCTTCGCGAAAGCACGGCAACGATAAGCCTGTCCTCGCGATTGCGAAGCTGGACCATGTAAGTGACGATCTTGAAACGGCCTGAGGACAGTAATACCCAGCCGTCAGCGCTTGAGGAAACAAGGACCAGCGGAGCATTCATCATTGCGCCGGCCTTCTTTAAGCATTCACTCGTGGCCCAGACTCTGGTCGCCGACGTTTCCGGATTCTCATCTGAACGGAGCGCTATTAACTGGGCCAACTTAATTCGCTCATCACCGAGCAAGGCGCGCCAGACGGATGGGGCGCGATCCAGGACCTGTTCGAGATCGCAGCCGACCGGCCCCGGACCCGCAACAGCCAACGTCAGGTTGGCGTGATGTGCTGCCGAGACGTCCAGTTCACCCGCAACTTCCGGCTTACCGTCTGGTCGCCGGAGGACTGCGCCGTCCTCACCGAGCAACATGCTAAGAGCTCGGGTGCTGCGCGCCTGACGCTCTATCTCATCGTCCTGTACCAAAGCGACTGATATTTCTGACCCCGGAATCAGCTCTCGAACACGCCGTTCAATATGCGGACCCAAAAGCGACTCAATCCATGGACCGTTGATCGGTCTATTACTAACCGCCTTCAACCGTAAGCCGTCCCAACGCTCGTGCACACTCCCTTCGGCGTCCATCACAGAAACGTCGTAAACAAAAGTATTACCTTCGGCCAACCGCTCCCGAGCATGGACGAAGACCGGTTCAGACGACGAGTGTTGGTTGATCGTCAGTCGCTCTATGCCACTTGGCAAAAGCGTCGCATGCGGAATACAGGCTTGGATTGCGTGAACAGCAGCATCGCGCGCGCCAGGGTCACCCAGCACAAAGCTTCCGGGAAAATACTGGCTAAACCACGAACTCTCTCCGTCTGGAGTTATTTCGGCCACACACTCTGTCGCTTTCAAGAAGCGATAGTTGTTCAGTCGCCGAAAGCGCCCGCCGTGAAATAATATGCCGCCGTAGAGATCGCCTTCGGGATTGAGGGGCACACGACTTATCGCTCTCGAATTACCGAAAAACGAATCTGTCTCGTTTAGCTTCGCGGTCCCAAAAGCGCATAGAGCTTGAAAATGGTTTACTTGAAAAGCTGTCTCTTCGCTTCGTATGGCGACCTCAACGAGATTCGGCTCACGCACGAGCGCCGCTAAACGGATCTTCAGTGTCCCGATCTCCGGGACTATCACGGGCTGATTGAAATTTACTCTTTCGAAGCTGGGAGGCTGCGAAGATCCTGTGAGCGCCATTGCCGCCTGCGCCATCATCTCTAAACCCATAACGGCCGGAAGAAGTCTGTCTCCTTGAAACACATGGTCGTTCAAATATGGGTCAGTAGTCGTTGACAGGTCAGCATCAACGATAAGTTCTATGGTCGGATAGAAGACTCTAGTCTGTTCGAGAAACCTAAGAAACGGAAGTTCAGGCCGTTCGATTTTGAAAGTGGGCAGATCACGAAAGCGGCCCATCACGACCACCGAAACTGAGGGCAAAGAATGGCCCAGCAGGTTACGCAGGACAGCAACGCCTTCGTTGGGTGGAATCGGCGTGATCCCTTGCTGCATCAGTCTGTCCGTTCGACCCAAACGGGCGCCCATACCTTTCCCTGACCAGATCGACCACTCCATAGCCAGACAACGACAGGACGGGTGCGCACTCTTCCACTCTTCTGTGAGGTGCGTCAACCACTCGTTTGCCAGACCGTAATCCGCCTCTCCCGGCAGACCTGTACGAGCGATGATCGAGCTGAAAGCGATCAACAATCTCAATCTTTCCGGATTCACCGCGGCGAGCAAATTACGCGCGCCCTGGACCTTGACCGCGAGGGTCCGACGAAAGGTTTCTTCATCGAGATCGTTAAGTAGTTTCGGTACGTTTCTGGCGGCGCCATGCAGGATGCCGGTAATTGGTCCAAGGTCTTTTTCAACTCTTTCCACCAATGCGCGAACCTGCGCTGCGTCGGTCACGTCAGCGGAGTAGTATCGGCAATCAACATCGGCCGCAGCCATGCGTTTCAGATTCGACGAGAGTTCTTCATCTGTCTCAGGCTGCGCCAGACCGATCAGCGCCAGGCGCGCTCCAGTCTCTTTTGCGAGAGCAAGAGCGCACTCGGCCGTAATACCTTTGCCCCCTCCTGTGACAATAACCACATCGTCAGGCGATAGAGGTAACTCACCCGGCTGATCGAAAATGGGAAGCGGGCGTACGACCGGCTCGTATCGTCGACCGCGATCATCGTAGTGAGCCTCGACGAATCCATCCGCGGCCAAGGCCTCGGCAACCACCCAATCTGCAGCCCGACTGTGAGATTGCGGAACGTCGACAATGCAGGTGGTTACCCACGGCGCTTCCAAATGAAGCGTGCGCGCAAATGCCGCTGCGCCCTTGCCATGTTGCACGAGCACAAACCTGGTGCTCTCTTTCTCATCCAAAACCAGCCGCGCCGCTTCTAGTAACTGACCCACGATTGTCTCGTCCGGTTCGGCGGGGAGACAGACAACGATCCCATTGCCCGCCCCGCAATCTGTAAACTTGCGTCCCAGAGATTTCGCAAACGGATCATCGGGAGAGGCTAGAACTTGCCAGCAGCCCGTCTTGTTCGGAGGCGGACGCCTTGGTAACGCTCGTTCAACTAGTTCAACCCGAAAGGGCCTGACCCACGAGTCGATACCCGCCGGCAATGCGTCGGCTTCACCGCCCTGCGACACAGGACCGATAGCCAACTGCTCTTCGAACGCTTGGGCCACTTCACAGACTTTGGCATCGGCAAAGTCTGTTGCAGAAACCGGGCGAGGCAAATGCAGATGACGTGCGGCTTCGGCCATGAGTTGGCTGACAGTAATTGAGTTCAAATGAAGATCGCTGAGCAAGCGGCTCTCAGGATCGATTGCTGCTACCGGAAGTTCCGCGCGTTTGGCAACAAGTTCCCTGACGAGGTCGATAGGCGAAGTGCTGGGCGTTGCAAATCTCGCACTCGTCTCTACTGCTTGTTCAGTCTCTCTTCCTGTAGCTTGTTCAGTCTTTTTCTCTGCGGCGATCGTCTCTACTACCGGCGCAAGCTCGCATGGATTAACGAAAAACTTCGGATGCCAATCGAGATCGAAGGCTCTGGTGAACCTTCCGGCGAACAGTGCCTGATGATTGACGGGTTGGCCCAAGACAAAAGCCGACGCGGCTACGCACAGCAAGCCTTTGAGAGAATCGCCACCGGCATCAAGCGAAATGACGGGTATCTTGGTTATCTCACCCATGATTCCGCCAAGCACTCGCCCCGGCCCAACCTCTAACCAGAGATCTACTGCTTCCGCATTGGCCTGAGTTACAGCTTCCAGAAAGCGCACCGGCGAAGTTATCTGCAGGGAAAGCAGGTTTGGCAAATTGGTCTCGGGCAAGAGTTGCCGGCCAGTGACCGTAGAGAAAACCGGGCGATACAAAGGCTTGAACTGTTCGTACGAAAGATGTGCGGCCAGCGCAGGCGCGGCCGCCGCCACCAGCGAAGAATGAAAGGCATGCGAAACGGAAAGTTTGACGACGCTTAGATTCTTTGCGCGCGCACGCCCCAGAACTTCGTTTACAGAATTGGTCTCGCCTGAGATGACCGTTTGCATCGGCGAATTCAGGCCGGCGATACAGACACCATCGCCATTCAACAAAGCTAAGACCTCTTGCGCCCCGGCGCCGACGCTGGCCATCGCGCCCGAGGAGACACTCGTTTCCGTCATCACTTTGCCCCGAACCCTGGCGATGCGCAGAAGTGACTCCTCGTCTAGCGCGCCCGCCCAATGCAAGGCAGTCAACTCTCCCAGGCTGTGGCCCACGGCAGTCTGAGCTGTCACATTCAGCTCATTCAAGACCCGCAAGGCGGCCATTGAGGCCGTCACGATAGCAGGCTGCGCGGTTAGCGTCGCGGTCTCGTTTTCGTCCTCATCAAGTTGCGCCTGTGCATAAATCTCTTGCACCGATTCAAAGCGGCGACGTAAGGCGCCGCCACTCAGATGAGATGGCGAGCCCTGCCCCGGAAAGAGAAATCCGATACGCGGCTTAGTCGTCCGGGCACTGAAAAACACGCCGTGCTCTACATCGATCTCGGTACCTTCGGACGCCACGACTGCTCGCAGTTTTGTCAGACGGTCAACCAGATCCATCGGCGTTGAAGCGACAACAGCCGCCCGTAGCTGCTGGTTATCGAGAGCACGTTCTAAAGACGCGGCGAGGTCGGAGAGTTCCGCGAATGAGAGTTTTGCGGCGAAGCTCGATAGATGATCTACTTCGCGCTGCAACTCATCCCTGCTTTGAGCGCCGAATAAAAACAGTTCAGCATCCTGAGCCGAAGCGATGAGAGCGCGCGCGCTGGAACCAGGTCCAGCGTCAGCCTCAGGCTCATCCGCTTCCAACACAACATGCGCATTGATGCCACCGAAGCCCATGGCGCTAACACCCGCACGCAACGCCTCATCCGCGGGCCACGGCTCGCCTGTCTTGAGAGCTCTGAGAGCCGGGGATTCACCGCGGAACTCCGCATGTGGCTGTTCGCATCCGGTTGTCGGAGGAATGACTCTGGCTTGCAGCGCGAGGGCGCTTTTGATAAGTCCGGCGACGCCAGCCGCGGCTTTTGTGTGTCCGATGTTGGCTTTGATGGAACCTATAGCCGCTGGAAAAGTCTGACCTCGCGCCTCGCGACGCGCGCGTGAAAGAGCTTGCAGCTCCACTGAATCGCCAACCTCCGTGCCCGTGCCGTGCCCTTCAAAATAGGCGACGGTCTCGATACCGAAACCGGCTCGGGCGTAGGCGCGTCTTAGAGCGAGGAGCTGGCCGTCTATTTCGGGACGTGTAATGCCACCGTTGCCGTCAGACGAAATCCCCCAACCTCGGACAACTGCGTAGGTTCGAAGACGCTGCGCCACAGCGTCCTCGTGCCGCATTAGAACGACAAAGCCACAGCCTTCTCCGGGCCAGAATCCGTTCGCTCTCGCGTCGTAGACGCGCATTTCATCGGTTGCCAACGCGCCCGCCTTGGCAAAGCCCACGAGTTCGAATGGATCAAGACTAAGATCGATACCGCCAGCCAGGGCTAGATCCAGATCGCCAACCGTCAACGCCGAGCAGGCGTTGGCCACGGCCAATAATGACGAGGCGCAAGCTCCATCGACTACGTAACCGCCACCCTGGAGATCAAAGTGGTTACAGATACGACCGGCGATTGTGTTGGAGAGTCCGCCTGCCAATGACTCCTCGCCGATAGGCGGGAACGGCTGTTTATAAGTGACCTCCAGCTCTCGCAAAAAGTGATCACGCTGCTCAACTGTCCAACCTTCGTTCCGCAGAGAGTCTTCGACGGTGCGGCGCACATAAGGCCAGCGCAACCGCAACGCATTTGCTCTGGAGAATTCCCCTGTCAATGTGTTGCCTAGAAAAACTCCGGTCGTCTCGCGGGGCAAACTCTCGGCATCGGTGAATCCCGCATCGTCCAGCGCCTGTGCGGCGACGTCCAGGGCCAGCCAGTGCGCCAGATCGGCGGAACGATAGGTGCTGCCGGCAACGTGGAACCGCACTCGATCAAAATCGTATCCTTCGATGAGAGCGGCGGTTGTAGAGTAGAAGCAATCGGGAGCCTGGCGATCCGCGGAGAAATAGTCAGCGAGGCGCAGACGCTCGTCTGGCATTCGTCTGAACGCACGTCGCTCGGCCAAAACGTTTTCCCAGAGCTCGTTCGGAGAATTAGCGTCAGGATAACGACAGGCCATGCCCACAATCGCAATGCTCGGCGTCATAGTTCTGCTTCCCTCAGCATGGCGGACGCGCTCTCTGGGGCCATCGGCTGCACGTCGATCCGGACGCGTGCTCGGTACAAGGACAATGCGTGGAGACCAACACCCCGCAAGGCGCAGACACCGACTAGCGCGAAGAATAGTCCGAATGCGACATGGACCATCAGCAGCAAGGCATAAGCGATTGCTACTCCCGCGCCAAACACCATCTGATTGATAGGCTTCGAGGGAGTTGTTCCGGGATCGCTAATCATGTAGAACGTGAAAAGCAGGAAAGCTACCCCGGCCATAGGCACCAGCCCGCCCGTCCAGGACGTGCCGAAGACCCAATTTCTAATCAATGCCTGAACGAAGAAACCAACAACCCAAGCCACGATGAGCGGCATGCGGCGAGTATAGCGAGCATTGAGAACGGTCCCCGTCAAAATAAAGACACACGGAAGAATCCAGTGACCGACACCCGTGACGTTCTCGGTGAATTGGTATGGAGGCGCAATTCCGACCCAGGGGAAGAGCAAGAGCGTAGCGGCAATGCCGGCGTTGGACGGGTTGAAGAAATGGCGTCTGCGATTTCCCACGGCAACGCGAAATATGGTCTTGGACCCAATGGCAACTGCCGCGGCAAAAACGATCGGAAGGATCTGCTCATTCGCGTAAAGCAACATGGCGACAGCAAGGCCAGTGATGTGGCTTGGCAGCAGAAAGTCCAAGAGCACTTTCGGACCACCCATGAACCTGGGGCGTCGCCGATTGGCGCGTGCATCGATTGCTTCGAGCAGAATTTCCAGGCTGTAAGCCGTAGCCAGCGATGCGAGTACTTGAGCTACTGACTGCTCGAAACCAAGGAAAGCATGTCCCGCAATATTGAGAACTGTTATGGCGATGGCAAAGCGGCGCAGCGCAGCCAGCCGAAGGTCTTTAGTCACTGGGTCGCACCCCCTTTCGATCGCCAGCCGAGCACGACTGTATGCCAGCCCGGAGGGAGCGACAGATCTTCACAATTGATCTGTCCATCAGGATCACGCCAGTAGAGTCTGATCCGAATTGGATTGTTAGTCGCAGCGCCACCCAACCCAAAATGTAATTCGGGACTGCGCTTTCCTGAGTGGCCGTTGCCGCCGTCAACCTGGGACACGAGCAGTCTACCAGCCGCGAGATAGACGGTAGCGGTGGCGCCGATGGCCGCGCGGCCTGGCGTGTCCGCTCCCGGATGTCCACCGCGCGTCCAGGTCTTGGCGAAGGTGTCGCGGCGAAGCGGCAACAACAGATGAAGTCCCAGAAAAGCTCCGCGAGCGGGACTCTCGTTGTGATAGAAATATGATGGCTGCCACTGATTAGCGAGAACGAAGTCAAGCGCACCATCCCCATCTACGTCAGCAACTGCAATACCTCGGCTGACTTGGGGCTCAGCGAGGTCGAGCTCCGTAGCGAGGTCGTAATATCGCCCATCCTTAGCACGAACGAAGAACGGGTTGTGCTGGCGGCCACTAAGATCATCTCCCGGTTGAAATCGCGGCCAACTCCGCGGATGATGCAAAAGACGGTCGTTGCCCATTGCCAACTCTTGTAGTTCTGGCCAGCGGTTGGTTTGACCATTTAGGAACCCCACGGCCTGCATTGCCTCCATCACGCCATCGTTGTCGAAGTCAGCCAGCTTCGCATCCCAAGCCCACCCGCTGCGAGATAGACCAAGTTGTTCGCTGCGATTGACGTAGGGCGCCACACCCCTCTGCATTTCGTCGAGTCTTCCCGTACTCATAAAAAGGAGGTTGCTTTCCAGCAGTCCGTACTCGGTAGTGATGTTGCTAACGTAGATGTCCGGCAATCCATCTCCGTTTAGGTCCGCAAAGTCCACGCCCATTCCTTTGAACGAATCACGACCAAGCGCACTGGAATGTGGCGTCGTGAGTGTCTCCGCCCCTTTTAAGAGATCAAAGTGAAGTTGTCCCGGCGTGGAATGGTTGTGCAGCAGACGGTCCGGTCCAAAGTCATTAGCAAAGTACAATTCGGGAAGCAGGTCTCGATCCATATCAACTGCTCCGACGGCGAGCGTCCATCCATGATTCACGTCGTCAGCCAGAACATTTTCGGCTTCTTTGAACCGCACTGTCGGTTCAGCCCCGCCCGTTGATCCAGCCCATAAGAGCAGATGCTTGCGGCCGCCATTCAGCGCCCTTGACATCGACTCCTGCATCCCTTCGTCGTCGGTCGAATTCACATCGAGTATTCTCGACCCGTCCGGAAAATAGTTTGCGATCACCAAGTCGACGTGACCATCGCCATCCAGGTCGGCGAGTGTGGCGCCATTGGTGTACCAGCGCTCACCGCCGGGAAGAATTTCACGAGGCACGTAGTGATCGTCCTGGTGGAGAAAGGCAATCGGCGTTCGTCCCCAGTAGTAAACCAGCATGTCGAGCCGGCCATCCTCGTTCAGATCGCCGAGCAAGCAACCCATAGGGGCCATGATTGTGGAGTCGTAAGGCAGCGGCGCCGGGTCCAACTGGAAAGGTTTGTAGCGCGCACCTGTTCCCGGCACAGGCGTGACGGCCACCATGTCAGTACGTGTATCGACATAGCAGACGTCGTCGGCCAGACCGTTTCCATCAAGGTCGCCAAGCGCCGCGGCGGCGCCAACGGAAGAGATCCAACTCGCTATTCGATCAAGACTTGGATGGACCTTTCTTATTTGGTGCGGCGCATGTCCCGGCCATTTCGGCGGCAATTCTGGCAGCGGTTGGCGGGAGAAGTGGAAGCGCACGGCAAGCGCCGCTCGCTCAGCATTAGACAAAACGGGCTGACGGGCTAAACCATACGCAATGCCCAGGAGTGTGATTGCCAGTACGCGCGCTACGTGACGGCGAAGAAAACTGGACCGCATAGTCATACCAAATTCTCCGTGGCAAATCTTGTTTGGATCCTCTTCTGCCAAGTCTCGTACCCCGGCTCGTCCCCATTGGTCGAAAGGTTTTCGAGAGCTTCATCAGTGATACTCGCGGCTGCATCCGCAGAGAGGCCACAGAGAATCCGGCAGGCTGCCTCCGTGTGTTCTGCTCCGTTGCCGGCCCGCCGACGCGCCTTTGCCGCGAACGCCGCGCCCTGGGCCATCTGAGGCCGGTAAGGTCCCGCAGCTTGCTGCAAAACTTCAATCGCGGTGCAATTCACTCCACCCGCATAAGCGCAAGCAAGGCCAACTCCGCTCCACAAGTCCGCGTGACGAGATGAATCGAACTTCGCAATCGTGACCGGTATGCGACCCGCATCGGCGCCATCTACAAACCATAGGCTGCGACCCAGGCCTTGGTCGAAGACCCGGCAACCGTAAGCGGAAAGCCGTTCAGGGATCTTTTGTTCGACAACGTAATGCGGCCAGTGAAAGTAGCCCTCGTGAAAACCGTATCCGTCTAACGCCAACCAGCACAGCAATGGATTCAATTGCTTCAAATAATCCTTTAGGTGTCGGCGAAGCCACGGAAGCCTTCCTATCACCCACCCGATCCCTACGTGGACCATGTATATGTGGTCGGTTCCTGGACCAGCTACGAAATACCGCAGCCGCCGCCGGTTCCAAGGAGTGAGATGGTCGAGCAAAGCCAGCCCCATCGCCGCGCCTTCAAACGCAAACCCGCGCAGCTCCCGATCAATCAAGTTCAGTCGCTGCGCTAACGCTGACGGATCAGTCTCTTCTAGTGCAGTGTGATAACCCAGCAGGAAGGTGGCACCAATCTGCTCCAGTCGCTGACGTGCCTGATTATCCGTGCCCCGAAAGCCACGGCGAGCAAAAGTTGTTTCTTCAATTGGGAGGTGGAACAGTTGCCGGCGCAAGTGTCTAAAGGAGAAGAATCTTGCTGGACTAGTTTCTCGCTGCAGCATCTCACTCACTCTTGAGGGGAGTCGAATTAAAAGAAATCTAAAGAATCCGCGAGCGAACCAAGCAAGACGCGGTTTGGCGTGGACCATATTTGGTTGGAAACGGCTTAAACCCAATGAGGGGCCTTCCCCAACGTCCCCGAATTTCGTGCGTTGGCGGATCTTGCCGCCGGAGTGAGTTGTTTCCGTTTATAAAGACAGGTGACAGATAAGAATTTGCATGGAAAACGCAAATGCATCCAGCAGGCCTATGCCTCTGCGCCAAATATTATTGCTCTGTCGGAGTCGTGTAAGGTTCATCAATTATCGGGCGTGAGGGCAACAGGTTTCTCCGATTTAATTGCCATGGACACAATATGGCGACACTTATGACAATCTATTAGATGTTCCTCTATAAAGGTTCGTTCTTTTGTGGTCAGTCGGCCGTCTAGATATACAGCTAAGAACTCTGGATCAGGACACTGGCTTGGTATCTCTCTCAGATCATTCATGCGACTCCGCTTCCTCGCCACGACTAATGGAGTTCAACTACTACTATAGACACAGGGGTTTCTGTAGGTTGCATGCTGCGGCAAAACTCAGGTAGCCGATAACCGAATGAAGTCGCTTCCGATTATAGACCGCTTCGATGAAATGCTGGATCGAAGCTAAGACCTCCGCGACCGTTTCATAGTCGTTCATCTAAACCTCTTCGTACTTGAGCGTGCGCGAGAACCTTTCGCCTTTGGCATTATCGTAGGGGTTGCCGGTGCGGCTCAGCTGATCTGGATTTTGTGTTCTTGCAAAAGTGCGACGTAATCTGCGGCCGCATGGCTGCACGCCGCGATCGGAATGATGCATCAATCCCGGTAGCACGGTGCGCGTTTTGCAAGGCCCTGCGCAAGGCTGCGAGCGCCATCTGCATATCGATGTGACGCGAGAGTGCCCAGCCGATGCAGCGCCGACTGTAAGCGTCCAGGATCATGGCGAGATAGACCAACTCGCACGGTAGCCGGATGCAAGTAATGTCAGCCACCTGGAGTTGATTGATGTTTGAAAGCACCAATCCGCGCGCCAGGTTCGGATAGATGCTCAGGGCGTGATTGGAGTCGGTCGTACGCACGAAAGCCTGCCGCCGACAGACAGAGCAGATTGCTGCTCAGCTCTCGGCGCTTTCTGCAGGAGCTTTTTTAAAAAGTCGTTCTCCAGGGTGCGCCCGGCGCACGCTGCTCCATTTCGTTGACGCGGGCTTCATCGGTGTAAGCGTGACCACGACCGGCGAACGCGCTCTCTTTATATTGGCGCACCTCTCGGCGCCACTTTGAGATCGTGACGCTGATTTGATATTCGCGCCCACTTGCGCCTGCATCTTGCCGGCCTCGATCTCGCGAATGGCCTGGAGCTTGAACTCGCGGGTGAATGTGCCCCGCTTGGGCACCGCCGTCTTGGCAGCTTACCGCGCCCTTCTTTGTCATCGTTAAGCCTCCTTCCCGTTAGGGATATGTGCTTAACTTTTTGTGTCAGTCAAGGGTGCAGTTCCAGGAGTTCTTCAGAAGAGGAGGCTGATCCTGCTAGACTTCACTATCTTGTCGCCGATAGATTGCAAATTGTATCCGGAACTAAGCCGCGGCGTAAAGTCTTTGAGGTGGTGTTTAAGGACAGCGAATGTCGAGAATGCAGCACGATCACGAAGGCTCTGAAGCTACCTCAATGGAGGTTTGGGCTCGATGAGAGATAGAATCGAGTAGGAAGGATTATCGAGTATGTCCGCCTCACATTCATCAATTGCGGCTCGATCCAGCTTATGTTTGGTTAAGAGGTTCGCAACCACAGCTTCCCGCAATTTCTTACAAGCGCCCTCGATCTGTCGGGTAATAGTTGACTGGTGAACACCTAAGAGACGCCCTATCTGACCAAGCTGGAGGCCGTTATCATATCGCAGTAACAATATCAGCCGCTCGCGGTCAGTTAGACATTGGCAGGAACACCGCAGAGATTCTCCAATGATTCGTCCATACCGGCAGGCCCTCAGTGAGGCGGCCATTCTGTGGAGCGCAGTTTCGTCAGCAATATCGTGAATGGACTCTAAGCTTTCCGTATTGTTGCTGAGGCGCTTGCGCTCATTAGTTGCGCGGTGGTTAACTATCACGCGCAACCAGGTGGCGAGCGAACTTCGGCCTTGATAAGATGCTATGCGGCTCTGCCCGGAATGGTCGGGCAGGAACAGGTCCGCCAGAATACTGTCCGCAAGGTCAGCAGCCGCATTCCTTGTCGGAGTTGCGAAGGTGGCCAGGTCGTCAATATATTTTCGGTAAAGGGTATTAAAGCGATCCCACGCCGTCTCAGTTTGTCGTGCACAGGCAAGCCCAAGATAAAGATCGTTTGTGTGAATCGTCCTGATGAAATTGATTGCTGCTTGACTCGATGCATCCGGCTCCAAGTTTCTCTTTACAACCCAGATCACATGTGATTTGAAGTGTTCCAGTTGAAGTTCTAGCCCACCATGGACCGCACAGCCACGCTGGTACGCCTGGACGATTGCCGCACGAAGGCTATTGTTCGAGTAACTTCTCAAATCTAATCCAGAGAATAGGAATAAGGAGAACTGCACTTTCGCGACAGTTGCCTGAGTCGCTTTTAAGCCATGCGGCGATTCTGCGTTGAACCTGTTAATAATGGCCAATCACCCCCGCTTAGGATGAATTCATGGAAAGAAGCCTTGATCCCCAACCCGCGGCCGAAAACTTTTTTAGCACAACTGGGGCCTAATCAGTTGGCGTAATGCGCGAAGTACGATTGACGAAACCAAGACCTTACGAAAGTAACTGCTCGCGTAAAGGCTTAGGTCGGGTTCTCAATGGGAACAACCACAGTGCGGCCAACTATCAGGCGGCAGCGGTCAGAACACAACACGCCGCTAATTTGTCATCTGGGCTACTAACCAAGAAAAGGTGTGAGTCCTTTTGGCAGCTTTTAGTGGACTGAGGTTATGCTTTGTATCGCTGACTGTCAATAGGAAACCGTTCAGCAGCCCCACCAGACTTGGTCCGTAAGGATCCGGCGGCCGCTAAGCTACGAATCTCCGATGTCCTACCCGGACTTGATGATAGCGAAATTGCTGAGTTCCGTTAATTTGCGCATTTCGTCGGTTGGCACTAGGCTTATTCTGGGAGCATTGACTTGAACGCCGGCGCGCGTCTCACACGCGGACAGTATTCCTGCCCCGCTCAAGCTCCAAATCCACGCCACCGTCTTTCTTAGTCTGGGAACGGAATGTATCAGTGCCAGGGTCCAGCTTTGACGATGAAATATCTTACTGATCTCCAAATTCAGCCAACAACTGTTCATCGCGGTAAAGAGGCGGGGGGCGACTCCACGGGGAGTGCACTGGTGAGGCGTTCTAAAACAATTCACCGTGACCTTTGGAGCTTAACTCCCAAACCAACAGTTTGTTGTGATAGCTTTCCTGCCGTCCACCCGATCGGGCACCGCCCCGATTTCTAATCGCGGCCCACACCTAAGGCATCCGCCACGCGATTTATGTAATTGAACCACGAGGCGATCAGCGTGACCTGAAGTATCGCTTTGTCGTCAAAGCCAACGGACCGCAGGCGTTGGTGATCGTTTGCCGAGATGCGCGTAGCATCCCGTGTCAACTGCACGACATAGTCGAGCATTACGGCGTCCTGCTCAGAGATGGGTGCAGACTTGTAATCCTTTTGTAGTGCCCTTACCAACTCTTCATCCAACGTCACTCGACGCAGAAACTCTGCGTGCGATTCGATTCAATAGTGGCAACGATTTGTTACCGAGACTACCGTAGTAATCATCTCGTGTTGCCGTCTGGTTAAAGGCAAGTCGGGCGACATCAGCACGCCGAACGTTGCGAACGCATGATGAAGAGCATCAGGGATAAGGCTATGCGAAGCCACAATCTCGGCGGTCTCGTTATCAGCGCTGGGGTGAATCGGCATCGCATACTCAACCGGATACAGAGCACGATGCGCTTCAATAGCACGCTGCAATTTCTCATCCGCTCCCGGGAGGGTAATAGTCTTGATCCAAGTCATACAAACGAATTTCCTATTGCTGGGATTTGGCAGATCGGCGACCTAACCGAAAGTAGTATACGGGAATGCCCAGCGCCACAACACTCAAACCCAAAAGTGATTGTTCCGGATTATTGCTTCCAAGCAAAACAAGTAACAAGCTTATGAGCAGCAAGCATATGAGCGGCGTGGCCGGATAACCAGGAGTCAGGTAGTCAAGGGGGCTGGAGGGTTTGCGCCGCAGGACAAATAACGCCACTACTGTAAGCGCGATGAAGACCACGACTACAAAGATGAAATAGGAGATGATTTGATTGAAGCTGCCAAGCACCACAAGTAATGAAGCGAGCAGCGCCTGCAACGCGATAGCGCGGGCGGGCGTACTGAATCGCTGATGGATGGATGCTGCTGCCGGAAAGAACAAGCCGTCGCGCGCCATCGCAAAATAGACACGCGGCCCTGACATAATGATCGCAGCAAGGCTTCCCAGGACCGCAACTACAACAATCGCAGAGAAGACCTGCGCGCCTGCTTTCCCAAAGAGGATCTCGCCGGCCTGCGCGGCAAAGGTTTCGCCAGACCAGACTGCGCAGCCTTACGGCATGAGGAAAAACTGCTAGATCTCCAACCGCACTCGTTCGGCTCAGCCAACTGATTGCATTCAGCAAAACGTCGGGTTGTCAAAACGCCGAAACACAACATTAAGCAGGCAAAGATATGTTCATGTCTGCAGAAGCGTGGGCGCACGCCACGGGAAACACAGCCACACCCCGAATTCGAAGATCTTTCTTGATGTTGAAAATATCACCTGCCTTGGGTGGGAAGGCGCTGATTGCTCCTGTCGCAACGCCGGCCAAGCCACTGACAGTGCCCTGAGGTGTTTGCAGGTCGTAACGCATTCCAAACCGGAGCTGCGCCGGAAAATCTCCAGCTTTGGCTTTACCCTTGCCCCGCTTTGCCGCAGCAGTGACGTAGCTCTTAGGTTGAGCCTTATCCTTGCTCAGCCTAAACTCTACTTTGCCTCCTAGCATCTTAGATCTGCCAGTGGCAACCCAATCTTGAACTTCAACGTCGACTTGTCGTTTCTTGGCCCCAGTCACATATGCCTGCCCGGTACTAACGGCCATTTTCGCTTGCATGATCAGCAGCTCAGTTTGGGCTCCCTTTACAAGAAGGAAAATGGGAGTCGAATTTATTGTGAACTTCCCGGCCTTGGGAAAACTTCTCGCACTTGGCATGGAGTTGCTCCTTTTCTAGTTCATTCCTCAGCCATCGGATATTACACGCTAAGTCTTCAGTTTGACCGCCGATCCTAATCTGCTCATAACACGACCTGTGATCGGTGGCCTCTTCGTTGACAGCAAAGCGGTAATGGCCAGGATTATGCCCTGCATCCCGCCTTTGTCCCGTAACGCCCCCTTCGTGGTCCGCTACAAGGCGTGTCTCAAGATAGTTTGATAAATCTAGCGGAAGTCTGCGAACCTCGCTTCTCCCAGATTGCTCTTCTGAGGTTTAGACGAATAATCACGAACAATACGGATTCTTGCCAGTAGAGTTGTACGGCCAGGAGTTAGGCCGCTAGGACCTAACTAGCGGAATAATAACTAGGGGTTCTGAGAGGCTAGGGCAGCCATGACAAATGGCACAGCCTCCTTCTGAAAATCAAGATCGGGAAATCGGTCCTTGGCAACACCCTCATAAACCAGGAGCGACAGAATAATTAGGGTGAATCGTGAAGTGCCATAGATGCTATGCTTATGCTGGATTGCAAAGAGTTCGCCCACAAAACTTCCAACCTGAAAATCCCGTGCTCTCAATCCGCCAACCCGCTCGATAAGCTCTGAGATGTCTCGGTCGAACTCGGCCTCATTGAGACCGTCGGGAAGCCTCGTGGCGGTTTCGCGCACGATGCGGGCCACGGTGTAACCGTCGACAAGAGCGATCGCCAAGAAAAACTCGGCGAAACTACGCCGAGTAACTTCATCCAGCTCGGCCATGAATCCGGCATCGAGTATCACCACGCGGTCATTGGGAGCCACCATGATATTGCCTGGATGCAAGTCACAGTGGACGAATCCACCAATAAAAATCATCTTATAAAGCGCCCGCAAGCCTACCGTAACGGCTTCCTTTGCTTTTTGGTCGGAGAGCGTCTTATCTGTCAGCTTCTTCATGCCAGAGACGTAATCCATGCACAGAATACCGTCCGAGCTCAGCTCAGGATGTAAGGCTGGCACAATTACACTCTCACTGTCGCGGAATAAATCAGCCAAGCGTTTCAAGTTAGCAGCTTCTCGGACAAAATCAGTCTGCGCCAGTAGCGTGTGACCAGTCTCAACGATGGCTTCAATCACTGGTATGCTGCGCAGTCGAGGAAACCGTGCAATACACTTGCCGATGCCTACTGCTATCGCACAATCTACTTCGAGCTTTCTACGAACACCAGGACGTATGATCTTCACGGCAACTTCTCGTTTATCATCGATCCGAATGGCGCGGTGGACTTGGGCTATGGTCGCGCTGGCATCAGGTTTAGTATCGAAAAAAAGGAAAGGCGACGTTACATACTTATCCTCCAGAGCTCTCAGTATTTCCGATTCCGAAATCGGCACCATATTGTCTTGAAGAGCGGCGAGGCTCACACACACCCCCTGTGGCAACAGGTCGACCCGGGTACTTAGAATCTGACCGGCTTTGGAGAAGGCACCGCCGCATCGTTCGCACAGTGACTCTAGGCTCGTTCCCAACAAAGAGCCGGCACCCTCCTTGGATGACACCAGTAGCCTGCTGAGGATGGTTAAGACAATCCCGCCGGCTCCTTCCAGACAGTGACCGACTATTGTGATTATCCGTATCAACATAACTAACCAAACGGAAAGTTCTAGCCGCACAATGTATCAGCTGATGTCTACAGAGGAGTTAATCTTTTCAGGCTGTATTAAAGATAGCAATCTAGGAGAAGAAATGAATCCGGGCCTCAACCTAATATCCGTTGACAATGTTGGCTAAAAATAGGAGTTACGCGTGCAAATAAAACTACAGGCCATTCCGGGGACAGGGTCATTGACGGCTGAAAGCGATTTCCCCGCAGGAATGACCTTGGACGTTCACAAACGATATTTGACTCCATTAGGAAATTTCTATACCGATAGTGAGCAGTTTGTTGCGGAAAACATTGAACGCTTTCCTTCCTTCGGGGTCCGATTCAAGCCCATAGTCGAGAACGCACCACTCAACCACGAAGCCACCGGGAAAGAGGTTGGCTACATCAAACTTGGCTGGTTGGTGCCGCTTTTCCACCTTGACCGAGCTGATTTCTAATCCAAGCTTCCGCTAATTCTGGCGGAGGGGAGAAGAGGAAATCCTTGAAGATAGTAAAGTATCCCGTAATCCTATAGTTCCCTATGTCGCCGCTCACCCACCCTGTCGCTTCTGAATTTTGATGAATCCTAAACGCTCTAGATCAGTTCGACCTTTATTGAAGACTGCCCAATCCATCCCCACGATTTCTCTCAATCTATGCAGGTTAATAACTCGGTGAGAGGTTCTTTCGTTTTCCGGAGGATGTTAGGGACTAAGCTGTCTGGCATTGAAGCCAACATTGTAAATGGAAGTCCTGAAGGGCTCTTAAATCCTCGGCAATTTGCTGAGAGAGATCGCGTGTCTGACCTTTCTTAATTGTGCCCACAAGAAAGGCTGCAACGTGCTTTCGTTTATTCTCACTTACGGTACGAGCAACTATCTCAACACAGGTTCCCAACAATTCGAAGAACTCCTCGGAGTAAAGGAATTCCTTATTAAGTGTTCGTTCTTCCAGATTTGAAACACTTAATACAACGCTTTCAAGCAGCGCTTGGACGCGCCGCTGATATGAATTTGTGGCCTTCCAAGCAAGTAAAAAATCAGTCGGGCCTCCAAAAGGAAAAAGAAGTTGGATTATTGCACGCAGGATGGGTTCTTTCTCATATGCTGTTAGGAATTCACTCAGCAACTCTTTTACTTTTTCTGTGAAGGCACCGGACGAATTGTTCTCAGAAATTTGATTCTCGCCAGGGATTAGCTTCTCTTCATTCAAAGCAGCAGGAAATGGCTTCATCAAATGGTCCTTTCATCTCATGCGAAGCAAGAAGTTCAGAAGGATTTTTCCTTTCAAGATCATTCAGGAAAACCGGAAGGCATACTCAGAATTGACTCCGAGCTTTCGCCATTCTGTGTCATCAGTCGATTGTCCCTTGGGATGATCTGAGGAAGACGAGTCAATTCGCCAAAGTAAGGGCGCTTGGGTCGATGGCAAAGCCTCGAACGTGGGCCTGTCCACTAAAAGTCCTCCAGGCAGCGTTGGCTTCGAGTCGCACGGCCCGCGCGACAGTCGACCCAGCGATATCATACCCACCGCCAGGTTTGCGCTTCATGAATATCTCGCCGGAAGCTGCACCGCTACGGAACACACGCATCGCCAACTGCTGCTTGCGCGTCCGATTATGTTCCTGTGTCGCCCGATGCACTGCTTCCGCGAAGTTGTGTGCTTGTTGCGCCGAGTCGAACACTAAGATCGCGCCATCCCCTGTTAGAGACATAACGTTCTCTTCGCGCGACGCCTTGGCTGCCCTCAGTCCAGCCTCAATAAAGGACTGGATTTGTTCATTGAGTTGAGCAACCGTGCTCACGTCCAGACTCTCTTCGACATTATTGGAAATCGAGCTATACCCTACGAGGTCCAGTTCCAACACGGTTTTCTTTACGGTTTGAGTATCTTCAGTCATTGTCGAACTAGGAGGTGTGGACCCTAGCACCTGCCGGCATAATCTCTCATTCTCTTATTGTATGCATTGGCCCTTTCGATCGCCTTATTGGTCTCAGGAACATCCTTAGCCGTGACAACTATGAAAACGAAGCCGCAGCCAGTTCTTGGAAACGTAACTCGTACTTACTGATCAACGCATCGCGAGCGTTGGCCTATTCGTGGCCTTTTTTTTCGGGAATGGTGGGAACATCGGGAACGCCGGGAACAGTAGAGGAAGGTCTTAAACCTTTGGACAAGCGGTATGTTGCTATATCATAGCGACTTAACAAACACGCGTGCCCGCTTGGCTCAGCAATAGAGCAATCACCTTTAGGTTGCGTGGATAAAGGACTTACAGAACCGCTCCTTGGCCCGTTGCGGACATTGTGCGGACTTTTCCTAGAGAGCATGCAACCTCACTAATTAAAGAACTTACCTATACTAAGAAACCGCAAATTGGCAACTCACCTAACCTTGAACCGCATACCTCTTGACACTTGAGACACACGCCCGGCACTAGAGTACAGAAACTAATTGATATCCTAAATATCGCAAACGCCCTGGGCCACAAAGATCCCAAAACAACTGCCCAAGTTTATGTCAATCACACCGAACAAGATTTGGTCGATTTTGCAA
>JBGPYG010000038.1:0-15582 GCA_041493085.1 Pyrinomonadaceae bacterium
TATACGCACGCCAATGCTTTTGTATTTCTCAAAAGCGGGCTTGACGGCGGCGATGAATTTTTCGTTCTCGGGCGTCTTCGGCAAATTATCAAGCGCGTCTGGCCTGATATAGATGCCGGGTTCGTTTGTGAAGACCATCCCCGGCTCCAGCTTCGTCCCGTAGTTGCCAACGTCGTGCACATTCATTCCCAGCCAATGAGAGGTGCCGTGCATAAACCAGATGCGATACTGGTTTGAGTTTCGATCCGTAATCAGGCCCAGTTTCAATAAGCCATCCTTAATCACTTCCGTTGCCGCGCGGTTGACATCCGAAACCTGGGCTCCCGGGCGGGCGACCCTGGCGCCAGCCTCCTGCGCGTCGTAGACGATCTGATAAATTTCTGCTTGCACTGGAGAAAACTTTCCGTTAACCGGAAAAGTCCGGGTCACGTCGGCTGAATAGTGATCGTATTCAGCTCCTACATCCATCAGCAGCAACTCGCCCTGCGTCACTCGGCCCTGCGACTCCTGGTAATGCAGCGTAGTAGCATTCGGTCCACAGCCAACGATAGATGGATAACCCCAATGATCGGCGTTGCGAAGTTTGAATGCGTAAGCAACCTGCGCGTCAACCTCATACTCCCAGTTTGCATCGGCTGCTGCTACCCAGGCGCGCTCGTGTGCTTCAGTAGTAATGTCAATGGCGTGCTGCATCAGCGCGATCTCGAGCGGCGACTTTCGCAGTCGCATCTCAGCAAACACCGGTGACGCATTCTTGATGCTGTAGCCCGAAGCCGACTTGGCCCACTCCGAAGCGAATCGTTGCTCTTGTCTGTACTCCAAACTATCACCCGCGCCCGGCACCAACAGATGAATCTCGGCGTCGTTGTTACCGGCTGCGGCAAACAACTTCTCGAAACCCGAGGGCGCACTGCTCTCGACAGGTGTGGGAGTCGACGACATCAGAATGTTTTCAGCTTTTGGCCGGTAAGGTTGGCGGTTGCGTAAAGCACGCAGGAAAGGTTCAAACTCACTTGCGTCCCAGATCTCCTTGATACCGGAAACCTGACTCGCCTCCGCCGCGCTATACATGTGGCCGGTCCAGGTCTCGGCAGCCGGATTGCGCCGAGGCAGAAAGAGGATTGCGGGGCTCACTTCATTGCTCGGCGTGAGCACCAGCGTAGCACCCTTCTGTTTTAGACTAGTTAAATAGTAGAGATTATTCTCTTGCCGGTATTCGTAATCGACATCGTTTGTATAAACGCGCGGCTCGGTGCTGAATAGAATAAGAATTCCTTTGGCGCCGACCGACTGGGCGACGCGCTCACGCCTACCAGCGAGTTCGGCTAGTCTCGTCTTCTCGTCAAACACTGGCGCCGGGGGCGCCATGCGGATGACCGAACTCTTCGCGCCTCGATTGACGTGTTCCCGAGCGACAAGCGGCACTGTTGTGTTTAGCAAGAAGATAAGAGCACACATGACCAGGCTCTTTGCTTTGGTGAATTTCATAAACTCTCCTGAAATGCGCATTTCAAAGTTTGCGAAAAGTAGAAACTTAGGTGGGAGGCAATCAATTGCCCGGGACACTCTGGGCTCAACGCAGGCCTTTTCTTCGCACGACCCTCTGCCCGGGACCAAATATTCGTTTGGTTCCATTCGGAAACGTCACTATACGTGTGCCGTCTGAAAGCGTCATGACCTGCCTACCGTCGGGAAAAGTCCTGGTAGTAGGAACTCCCATCCTTCTAAGGTCCCGCCTATTCGGTTGTGTTGCGTCAGGGACAATTACCTCAGGCATTTTTGGCACAACCGGCGCGTTCTTCAGATCCGGATGTTCCCCCACTCCCGGCGTTGGTCCGGGAACATTATCACCGACGCTGGCACGCTTGTCTTTGGCCTTCTCGTTATCCTTGACTGCCTTCTCGCTTTTCTTCGCGGGCTCGTCAACAGCACTTGGATGACCGGGGACCACGACCTTTTTTACTTCAGCTAATGAGCCCGAGTTGGGCTCGGTAGCAGCCTGGTTCGCTGGCGGCGAAGGCTCAGAGGTGGCCGCGTTTTCGTTTGGCTGCTCCGCGGGATTACTCGGCGCTGTGGCCGTGTTGGAATTATTCCGACGCTGATACGCGTAGAACCCGCCGACCAGAACTCCTATCAGGACAAGTGTCGCTGCGCCAATGGCCCATGGCGCGATTCGTCGTTTCCGCGGCCCGCTCTGTGAACGCACAACGGTTGTCTCGCTCCCTTTCATTACCGTAGGCGCTTTAGCAGGCGAAGCAAGCGTGTTGGCGGACGGTTCAAAGAGGACTGTGGCCGCCTCGGTTCTGCCTAACAACGTCGCGGCTTCGCCGGTTCCCTTTAACGCAGCGCGCATTGCCGCTGCCGTCGGGTAACGCTGATCACGATTCTGGCTCATCGCGCGTGCGAGCACGCTCGCGACTTCAGGTCCGATGCTGCGGCTAATTTCATTTGCGGGCGCAAGGGGATCAGGCTGGCCGTTCACAAGTGCCGCGGCTCGGGCCAAAGCGTCGGGCGGCTTCACCCCTGTCATCAGGTGATATAGCGTGGCGCTCAAGGCGTAGATATCGCTGCGCGCATCTGTGCCCTGGCCTTGAATCTGTTCCAGCGGCGCATAGTTTGGGGTGTACCCAAATATGCTCGCCGACGTGGTAACCACCGATACACCGCCGGTCTGGCCTTTAGCCAAACCGAAATCCAGCAGGATGACCTGGCCTCTTCCCGTGAGCTTCAAATTCTGCGGCTTAATGTCGCGATGAATGATCTGCGGATCTTGCGTATGCAGGTAATCAAGCGCATCCAGCAGTTGATCGCCCCAGGTTAGAACCTGATCCGGCGGAAACGGTCCTTGCTTGCGCGCCATCATTTGCGAAAGATCGTCGCCCGGAATGAACTGCATTACCAGAAACTGTCCGTCGGCTTCGGCGAAGTGGTCGCTGACCCGCGGCAATGCCGGATGGTGCATGCGCGCCAGCAGCCTGGCTTCGCGCTCAAACTGCTTCCTGAGCCGCTCATCCGCAAACAAGGTCTCTTTCAACGCCACAGTAGTGTCGAGCCGTTCGTCCATCGCTTCGTAAACGGCGCCCATGCCCCCCTGACCAAGCAGACGGATGATGCGATAGCGGTTCTGTAGAACAGTTTCTGGCGCGAGCATTTGGATTTCTCTTCTTAATTACTCTCTCGAGCTAATTACCTGCCAGGGCTCTTAAGAAACGCGACTTCCAGGAAAACTAAGTTCGCTTTTGTGAATTGCAAGTGTCATTGCTTACGAAGGTCGCCATTATTATACACACGCGCCGCGCGACAAGAAATCCTAGTCCAAAGTCCAATGTCGGGGCGGTGAACTGGGAGCGCCTATTGATCGATGTCTCAAAACAATGACTTTGGACATTGGACTTTGGACTTTGGACGTTGACAATCATTGAGTGACTTGGACAATCAGCGTATGCTAAACGGGCGTGAGCGATTCCTTCCCTTTGCGAGACGACGAAGTCATCGATGTCGGTCCCCCCAAAAGACGTCGGTGGCGGCTCTGGCTGATCGGAGCACTGCTGCTGCTCTTCATTGTCTTGTCTCGCAGTCTTTCAATCTATCTTTCAGCTGTGTGGTTCAACTCGCTCGGTTTTTCGGCGGTCTACTGGTACATATTCAAGCTAAAAGTTGGGTTGTTCCTAGCTTTTGCTGTGCTGACTGTGGTGGTTCTCCGCACGGCGTTTTGGCTGCTTGAGCGGACCTTTGCCTCCCAGGCGATGGCAAAAAGAACCATCGTAGTAAACAACCAACCTATTCAGTTTTCGCCAGAACGGTTTGTGCGACCGCTGGGGTGGATCCTTGCCGTCCTGTTTGGCTTCTTTTACGGGATGGCCATGAAGGGCGAGTGGCAGACATTTGCGCTCTATTTCAACCAGGCCCCCGCCGCGACGCCAGATCCTATTTTCCTAAAACCGCTCGGCTTCTATCTCTTTTCGCTCCCGGTTTATGACCTGATAAGCGGCTGGCTAATCACCCTCGCCTTCGTCGTTCTCTGCGCCTCCATTGTTTACTCGTTCCTCAGTTTGCCGCAAAAGATTTTGAAAACCGCCGGCCAGAGTGCGTCGAAGCAACCTTTTGCCGCAGTCTCGTGGGCGCTGGCTGTCTTCCTGGCGATGCTCGCGTGGCGTACTTACCTTTCGCGCTTCCCCTATCTCTGGGAAGATCACCAAACTTTTTCTGGCGTGACGTTTGCAGAGGCTAAGTATCTGCTGCCGGCGCTTTACCTCGTCTGCATTGCTCTGCTCGTTGCTGCCGGCATCTCCCTGATAAATGCATTCTCAAAGCGCGGTCTACGGTTGTTGCTCCTGGCGCTGGCCATTCCTCTGGCGGTCTACGTGGTCGGTGTTTACCTCGTGCCTGGCTATGTCACCAGTTTCATAGTCAAACCAAATGAGCTGGAGCGCGAGACGCCGTACATAGAACAAAACATCGCGTGGACGCGGCGCGCTTTTGGACTTGAGCAGGTGGAGTTGCGCGAGTTTCAGGCCGAGAACTCCGTAGAGGCGCTGGATATAAATGCTAATCGCCCGACCTTCGAAAATATTCGGCTCTGGGACTGGCACGCCCTGCAGGACACGCTTAAACAGATTCAGGCGATTAGAACTTATTACGACTTCCCCGACGTAGATGTAGACCGTTACCGCATCGATGAAAGCATCCGGCAGATGATGGTGGCGGCGCGCGAGGTCGACGTTCAGAAGCTTCCGGAATCGTCGCGAAATTGGATTAACGAGAAACTGGTCTACACGCACGGCTACGGCATCACGATGAACACGGCCAACGGCTTTACGCCGGAGGGTATGCCGCGGTTTGTAGTTTCAGATATGCCCGTTCAATCCAGCTCGAAAGACGTGAAAGTGACTCGCCCCGAAATCTATTACGGGCAGGAAACAAATACGGATGTCTATGTGAAGACGCGGCAGAAGGAATTTGATTTTCCGCAGGGAGAAACAAATACCACGACCACTTACCAGGGTTCGGGCGGCATAAGGATTGGTGGTCGGGCGAGGCGTCTGCTCCTGGCCTGGGCGCTGGGTGACCTTTCAAAGCTTCCCTTCTCGGATGATGTCAACTCGGAAAGTCGCGTTCTGATCCATCGAAACATCCGTGAGATCGTAAATGGAGTCGCGCCGTTTCTCATCTACGATAACGATCCGTACATCGTTGTCAGCAATGAGGGCAGGCTCTTCTGGGTCATCGATGCGTTTACCGAGTCGTCGTCGTATCCCTATTCCCGGCATCATGAAGTGGGTGAGAATAACGTCAACTACATCCGCAATAGCGTGAAGGTGGTGATTGACGCATACAACGGGACGGTACACTTCTACGTTTTCGACAACAACGATCCTTTAATTGCAACTTATCGCGCCACCTTTCCCACGTTGTTTGAAGACGCGAGCCAGATGCCTGCCGACCTGCGCGCGCACGTGCGTTATCCGGAAACTTTGATTCGAGTGCAGGGCGAAGTCTACGGCCTGTATCACACTCAAAGCGCCAAAGTGTTTTTCCAGCGCGAAGACGTCTGGAACGTAGCCCAGCAGGTCGGCCAGGATGCTCAGAACAGGAAACAGGTGCAGCCAATTGATCCGTATTTCGTGCTGATGCAGTTGCCTGGTGAACAGACCCACAACGAGTTTGTTCTCATTCTGCCTTTTACTCCTTCTGGACGTAACAATCTGATTGGCTGGATGGCCGGTCGCTGTGATGGCGACAATTACGGCAAGCTGCTTATCTACAATTTTCCAAAGTCGCGTCTAATTGATGGGCCATTACAGATCGAAGCGCGCATCGATCAAAACTCGCAGCTATCATCGCAATTCACTCTCTGGAATCAGCAGGGGTCTCACGTAGTGCGCGGGCACCTGCTGGTCATCCCAATCGGGCGGTCGCTTCTGTACGTTGAACCGGTTTACCTGAAGGCAGAAAGTAGTCCCATGCCTGAACTGCGGCTAGTAGTCCTCGCCACGCAGGATCGTCTGGGCTATGGCCAAACCTTTGATGACGCGATGACCAGTCTCTTCGGGGACTTAGCGCGGCCGACAACTCAGGAGAAGACCGAACAGCCGAAAGAAAAACTTGCCAACGGCGCGCCGAAGCCAGCCGCATCACCTTCACCTGCCGGGAGTGAGCCACAGCTCAGTGTGGAACAGCTCATCAACAAGGCCGTTCAGGAATTCGACGAATACCAGCGCCTCACCTCACAGGGCAAACTTGGCGAGGCGGGTCAGAAACTGGAGCAACACAAGCGCACCCTGGAAGAATTGAAGCGCGCTGGCGCCAGGAAGCAGTAGCGTCGCTCTCGTCTTGGCAGCAATTTACTAGTCCCGCCACTGTCTTCGTTCATAGGCTCGCCCACCCCGATTTTCAAGCTTCAGTTTCCTGGCCCTCGGTCATGCAATGCCAGCCAGCAAAGTGATCGGCGTCGTTCCAAGCCAGAAAACAGTTTCACACTTCTTCATTTTTCCTCAGCATTTCCTTCTCGCTCCGCCTAATTGTATAGCGTCGCTGTACAATTGTTTTTAAGGTTAGCCGGGAACGGCGGCTTTGGGTTATATTGGCAACCCACATTCAACAATTTGCTCCGAGCGGCTCGACGGGAACGGGGAGTCTGGCATGGAGAACTTTGGAGGAAAGCTTGGCAGCCGCGGCATTCTACGACCTCGAAGGAACGTTGGTCAGCACGAACCTGGTTCACACGCTTGGCTTCTATGCCAGGAACGAGCCCGGGCTTTTTCGTAGTTTCAAGAAGAGCGCCGCTACACTTTTGAGTCTGCCTGTCTTCGCCGTCACCGACCAGTACAGCAGAAAAGTTTTTAACGATCTCTACTTCAAGCGATACACGGGCGTTAGCGAAGACCGGCTTCGCTTTCTCGCCGATGATCTTTTCCTATCGGTACTCAAGCCGGCAGTTTTTCCCGGCGCTTACGAGCTGATTGAGAAGTCGCGCAGTCTGGGATTGCGCCAGGTGGTGGTGACAGGCGCGCTCGATGTTTCGGTGAAACCTTTGATGGAGCACCTGGGTATCGAGGAATACGTCGCGAACCGCCTGGAGTTTGTTAACGGCGTCGCGACTGGCCGGCTGTTGCCGCCGGTGATGGCCGCCGCCACGAAAGCATCGTGGATCAGAGTATTCGCAGAACGCGAGGGGCTCAGTCTTAGCGACTCCTTCGCTTACACCGACAGCATGAGTGACCTGCCAATGCTTTCCATCGTTGGTCACCCGGCCGTCATCAATCCTGACATGCGTTTGCGCCAGACAGCGCTGCATCATGATTGGCCGATACTTAATCTCAAATGAAGGGCTATGGAAAAGCGGTAAATGGTGAATAGTAAATGGTAAATGGTTAATGCTCGCTAAAAAGGAGTCTAAGACCATGCGACCACATCAAAAGCTTGAAGCTTGGAGTAAGGCGATAGAACTTGTTACAGATGTTTACAAGAGCAGTGAACACTTTCCGAAGGAGGAACGATATGGCCTCACTGGCCAGATTCGTCGCGCGGCAGTTTCAATTCCGGCGAATCTGGCGGAAGGGGCTGGACGACGCTCCCAAAAGGAGTTTGCATACTTTCTTTCAAACTCGCAGGGCTCGGCTAGTGAACTCGAAACCGAACTTATTATTGCAAACAGACTCGGTTATCTCGATGAAGCTACGTTTGCAAGGCTCATAAGCCAGCTTGAGAGAATTGGACGGCTCATAACTGGATTGGTGCGCCACGTTAGTGCCGGTCCACGTTTCACTACCGCGAGATAGAGGATCACTAATCACCCAGGCCGCTTGCTGCCATTTACCATTTACGATTCACCATTTACCGGTTTCAACCTATGGCACTTCAACTTAGAAAAAAGACGCACGAATCAGTCATCTACATCGATCGCGATAGCGCGCCTCGAATAATGCCCTCGGGCGAAGACTTTATCCTTGAAGATCTCCCCATCGGCACGCGCGTGCTTTATCCCAATCCGCCGATCAAGGGACTGCCTAATCGCGAGGCGGCGATTCGCTACGCGCTGAATCATCCGCACGGTTGCGATCCCTTGTTTGCTCAGCTCGAGCCCGGCATGCGCGTAACAGTTGCAGTTGACGACATCAGCCTGCCGCTCCCACCGATGGCTACACCGGACATTCGTCAAACAGTGCTCGAAATTGTTCTGGACATGCTCGCCGGCCACGGTGTTGATGATGTCCATATCATCATTGCCAATTCCCTGCACCGGAAGATGACCGAATGGGAAATGAAGCGCATGGTCGGCAAGAAGATTTTCGACGACTACTATCCCGACCGCTACTACAACCATGATGCGGAATGGAAAGACGGGCTAATCAAACTCGGTGAGACGAAACACAAGGAACCCCTCACGTTGAATCGCCGGGCTGCGGAAAGCGATTTACTGATCTACGTCAACATCAACCTGGTGCCGATGGACGGCGGCCACAAGTCCGTAGCCGTAGGCTTGTGCGACTACGAATCGCTGCGCGCGCATCATGAGCCGCAAACGATCCTTGATTCAGACAGTTATATGGATCCGGCGCGATCAGAGCTGGCACGCAAGTGCGATCGGCTGGGTAAGATTGTTGACGAACATTTGAACGTCTTTCATATCGAAACTGCCATCAACAATCGCATGTACAAAAGCGACATGGACTTCCTGCTGAGGAATGAAGACGACTTCACTGCGTTTGACCGCATGAAGTTTGAGGCTATGCGCTACACGATGAGCAAGCTACCGCGACCGGCGCGGCGCAAGCTGCTTCATTCCCGACCGGCACAATACGAAATGATTGCCTGCCATGCCGGGAAGACAGAGCCGGTGCACGCGAAGATTATTGAGAAGGCGTTTGACCAGTATGCGATCCCAGTAAGCGGCCAGTGCGATATTCTTATCACCGGCATCCCCGATATCTCGCCTTACAACGTTTATTCGATTTTGAATCCGCTCCTGGTTCAGGTGATGGGTCTGGGCTATCACTTCAATTTCTATCGCAACAAGCCGTTGCTGAAAAAGGGTGGCGTGCTGATTATTCATCACCCTTGCTATGACGAGTTTGACCACAAGTTTCATCCCAGCTACATCGAGTTTTTCAATCGTCTTTTGCCGGAAACGCGAGATGCGTTCGTGCTGCGCGATAAGTATGAGCGAGAGTTTGCCAACAACCCGAGCTACGTTGAGATGTACCGGCGCGGCAATGCCTATCACGGCGCCCATCCGTTCTTTATGTGGTACTGGGGCGAAAACGGTCGCCAGCATGTCGGCAAGGTTATCGCTGCGGGAGCTGAGAACGCGCACGTTCCGGCGATGTTGGGCTGGGACCGGGCTGACAATCTGACTGAGGCGATTGCGATGGCGCGCAGCTACATGGGCAGCTCCGCCGAGATCACAATGCTGCACCAGCCAATGATTGGTATTGCGGATATGGAGTAAAGAACCTCTGCGCAACCTCCGTGTTCTCTGTGTCTCCGTGGTGAGTACTACAAAAGCGGGCATTCACCATAGAGGCACAGAGCACACAGAGCAAGCACAGAGAAACCGTCATGAATCTATCGCCTACTGAAATCTACAACGATCGAAAGGTCTTTCTGATCGGAAGCACCGGCTTCCTGGGCAAAGTTACGCTCAGCATGCTGTTGCACAGTTTTCCTAATGTTGGGCGAGTTTACGTCACGGTTCGTGCTCGCTCGCAGGAAGAATCAGAAGCGCGTTTTTGGAACAGCGTGATTACCGCGCCGCCTTTCGATCCCCTGCGTGAGCGTTACGGAAGCGCGTTGGATGGGTTCATTCGCGACAAAGTCGCCGTGCTCGGCGGCGACATCGCCGAAACAAATCTTGGTTACAGCGAGGAGCAGGCCCAGGCTATTGCTGACGACCTCGATGTCGTCCTCAACAGCGCCGGGAACGTCACGTTTAATCCCACGCTCGAGAGCGCGCTGCGCACGAACGTAGTAGGCACGCAGAACGTAATTGCCTTTGCCAGGCGCATGAAGCGCCCGGCATTGATTCATGTCTCCACTTGTTTTGTTGCCGGCAATCGCTCCGGCCCTGTATGGGAAAACGATCCCGTCGTCGGCTACTTCCCGCGCAAGCACGAGCTGCCTGGCGTTGAATTCGATGCCGAGCAGGAGATTAAGGACTGTGCAAAACTCGCCGAACGCGTCCGTGAAGAGGCTCGCGATGCGATGATGGTGGCGCGCTTTCGCGAGCTGGCCCGCAAACGACTAAACGAAGAAAACCGCGACGCCGACGATCCGGACGCTCTGGGACTTGCGGTAGCGCGCGAACGAAAAGTGTGGACTCGCACACGCCTCACAGATCTTGGCGTCGAGCGTTCTGCCTGGTGGGGCTGGCCCAATATTTACACCTACACCAAAGCGCTGGGCGAACAACTCGTGGCCGCCGAGACGGGCATAGTTCGCAGTATCGTTCGCCCAAGTATTGTTGAGTCCGCGCTCGCTTATCCCTTCCCCGGCTGGAATGAAGGTTTCACTACCACCGCGCCGATTATCTTTCTTGTCTTGAAAGGCCAGACGCAGATACCGGCGAATGAAAAGTTGATTCTCGACATAACGCCCGTGGATCAAGTTGCGTCGGTGATGCTCGCGGTCGCAGCTCAGGCGTGCGTTGAAGAGCCGAAGCTGGTTCACCAGGCTGCTACAGGCGATTCGAGTCCCAATAACATGGATCGAATCATCGGATTGGTTGGACTCTACAAGCGAAAGCATTTCCAGGAGAAAGACTCTGGCTTCAAACTCCTCAACGAAGTGGTTGCACGAATGGAGCCGCGACCAGTCTCGACGTCGAGCTTTGAAAAGTTTTCCGTGCCGATGTTCAACTCCGCTGCAAAGAAGGCTTCGTCGTTGCTCGATCGAGCGCGACCGCGTTGGGGCGGCGGCCGCGTAGTTGAAGTAATCGACCGCATGAAGACAACCGTCGATCGGGTTGAAGAGATCACGCACGAAACGAAGGAAGCGTTTGAGATGTTTCGGCCGTTCACTATCGAGAATGCCTACATCTTTCGCTCAGACAACGTGCGTTCACTGTTTGGGCGAATCAGAAAAGAAGAACAGGGACTGCTGAGCTGGTATCCCGAGAAGTTTGACTGGTACGACTACTGGTTGAATATCCATTTGCCTGGGTTGAAGAAGTGGGTGTTTCCCACCCTCGAAGAGGACATGCGCGCGCAGCCCAAGCGCATCTACACGTATCGCGATCTGCTCGAGCTCTTCGAAACTTCGACCAGGCGCCACGCCACGCGCGTGGCTATGCGTATCGAACGTGATGGCCGCAACGAGCAGTACACCTATGCCGACATGCGCGAGTTGGCCACGCGCGCCGCCGGCTTTCTCCGGAGCGAAGGTATCAAGCCGGGCGACCGCGTGATGCTTTTCAGCCACAACGCTCCGGAATGGGGCATGACTTATTTTGGCGTGCTGAAGACAGGCGCCAGTTGCATACCCGTCGATCCGGAAAGCTCGCTCGATGAAATCATAAACTTCGCGCGCGCTGGTGAAGCGGTCGGAATTGTCCTGAGCGAAAAACTTCATGA
Source organism: Pyrinomonadaceae bacterium (assembly GCA_041493085.1). GTDB lineage: Bacteria > Acidobacteriota > Blastocatellia > Pyrinomonadales > Pyrinomonadaceae > PSRF01. The sequence goes on from JBGPYG010000038.1 coordinate 11,571, forward strand.
GCAACATGCAACCCTTCAACAACGCCTAACTGAGGCAGGACTCTCACCGAGTATTTGGACTTTCGATAAGGTGTTTGCGCTGCCGGACGAACAAACCGAAGACGAACGTATCGCCCTCTTGCCAGCGCGCGTAACAGCACAGTCGCTCGCTTCCTTGATTTTCACTTCCGGCACCACGGGTCGTCCAAAGGGCGTGATGCTTTCGCATCGTAATCTCACCAGCATGGTCTCGATGCTCTCTTCCGTGTTCGACATGAGCACGCGAGACGGCGTGCTCTCGGTGTTACCGCTGCATCACACGTTCGAGTTCTCAACTGGCTTTCTTACACCGCTCAGTCGAGGGGCGCAGATAACTTATTTGCCTGAGCTCACTGGCGACGCCCTGGCACGCGCGATTAAGAACGGCCACGTCACCGGCATGGTCGGCGTGCCGGCGTTGTGGGAACTGCTTCATCGTCGTATCAAGAACAAACTTTACGAGCGTAGCGACTGGATTGGTAAGACCGCCGACTCGATGATCAAGGCTAACGCCTGGCTAAGAGAAAATACGCCGCTCAATCTCGGGCCAATCGCCTTCTATCCAATTCATGAAGGACTCGGCGGCCGCATTCGCTACTTCATCAGCGGCGGCTCTGCGTTGAGTGAAGCAATTCAAAAAGATTTCCATGGGCTGGGCTTCACTATTCTCGAAGGCTATGGGCTGACGGAGGCGTCGCCCGTGCTGACCGTGACGCGTCCGGAGAACCGCATGTTGACGGGCAGCGTTGGCAGGCCTCTGCCGGGTGTGGAGGTAAAAATCTCAGACCCTGATGCAAGTGGCGTCGGCGAAGTGATCGCGCGCGGACCGAATGTGATGCTTGGATACTATGCGGACGAAAGCGCAACCCGCAGCGCGCTCGTCGAGCGTTGGCTGTACACCGGCGACCTGGGAAAACTCGATGACGACGGCAATCTGTTCCTAGTAGGGCGTTCGAAGGAAATCATTGTCGATACCAACGGCAAGAACGTCTACCCCGACGAGCTGGAAGAGATTTATTTGAACTCACCACATGTGAAAGAGCTGAGCATCGTCGGTCTGCCGGATGGAATTGGCGAGAAGGTGGCTTGTTTGGTCGTGGCCGATGATGAGTATGACATTGCGCTTTCACGGGCGGAGCTACGACGCAAGGTGGAAGAACACTTCCGCGAAGTGTCGGCTTCACTTCCCTACTACAAGCGCGTGAAAGTTTTGCATTTCACTGACATCGAGTTGCCCAGAACGGCAACGCGTAAAGTGAAGCGTGGTGAAGTACTGACAATCCTGCAAGCGCTGGAAGCAGATAACAAATCTGACTCCGCGACTGTCACTGAGAAGTCTGCCGACGAGGCGGGCCGTTGGCTAATCAGCATCGTTGCCAATGTCACTAACCGCGCGCAGACTGAGATCTCGTTAAATTCACGCCTTGCCGATCTGGGTTTTGACAGCCTGATGTTTGTAGAGCTGGCGACAGCAATCGAAAACGCAGGCGGCTCGATTTCAGCTCCCGAACGACTGAATGAAGCGCAGGACTTGAGAGAACTCGCGAGCGTAGTTAGCCGGCGCCCAGGTGCGTCGGTAAGGCGTGACGGTGCCACCGCACGCTCGGAAGCTCGGCGTCTTGATGACGAAGAAATACACGTTCCGTCGCTTGTCAGCCGCGCGGGAAACAAAGCGGGCGACGTTCTGCAACGACTCTTCTACGATAGATTTTTGGACACTCACTATGAGGGCCGCTCAAACATTCCCGCCCACACTAATTTTATTGTAGCTGCCAATCACTCCTCTCACCTGGACATGGGCCTGACCAAAATGGCGCTCGGCGAAGCCGGCAAAGATATGGTTGTGCTGGCGGCCGCTGATTACTTCTTCGATACCAAATACAAGCGTGCCGTAATGGAGAATTTTACCAACCTCGTGCCGATGGAGCGCACCGGATCGCTGCGGCAGTCGCTCCGTCATGCGAGTTCATTTCTCAATCGCGGTTACAACGCCCTCATCTTCCCTGAAGGCACCCGCTCGCTGACCGGTGAGATGGCCGACTTCAAACCCGTGATCGGATATCTTGCGCTACACGCTCGCGTCGGCATTCTGCCTGTTTACCTTCACGGTACGCACGATGCTATGCCGAAAGGTTCGAACGTCATTAAGAGTAGAAAAGTTGGCGCGCGCATCGGGCGGTATCTTGAGATTGCGGACCTTGAGGAGATGACTAAAGGGGTGCCGCGCGCGGAGGCCTATCGCCTGATCGCCGCCTTAGTGAAGCACGAAGTGGAGAACTTGCGCGACCGTGCTCGCCGTCGTTTCGATGCCAAGGAATTGCGCAAACGCTGGAAGGCCGAACGACGTGCGCAAGTGCAAACAAAAGTAATGAGTAATGAGTGATGAGTGATGAGTACGCGGCCGAAGTTGATTATTTGTGTTAGCGTAAACAAAGATCACCATAGATTCTACTGACGCGCAAACTCGCGACTCATCACTCATTACTCATCACTCATCACTATTTTCTTATGCCCACAAAGACTCCGCAAAAACGAACTGCCCGGATGACGCCGGTGAAGGCCGAGACGAAGCGACGCGCGGCTATCGAGAAACGTCCGCGAGCAGCGACGCTCGTCACCGGCGGCACGGGCTTTCTTGGTTCGCATCTGGTTCGGCAACTGATTGCCGACGGCGCGAAGGACATTCGCGTGATGGCGACTTCCATTCCCGACTGGCTCGTCGGTCTGGGAGTGGAAACCTTCGAAGGCTCGATTACGAAAGAGAGCGATGTAAAGCGCGCCGCCGAAGGAATCAGCGAGATTTACCATCTCGCGGGCAAGGTATCGCGCGAGCGTGAGGATGCGCGGGAGATGTATCAGGTCCACGTGGAAGGCACGCGGTTACTATGCGATGCAGCGAAAGCGGCTGGCGTAAAAAGCATAGTGCTTGCATCCACCAGCGGCACTATTGCAGTCACCGAAGACGGCGAAACAACTCCGGACGAGTCGTATCCGCCGCCGCTCGAGATTGTTTCCCGCTGGCCCTATTACGCCAGCAAACTCTATCAGGAAATGGCCGCGCTGGAACGCTTTAACGGCAAAGGCTTGCGACTGGTGATCATGAACCCCAGTCTATTGCTCGGACCTGGAGACGAGCGCTTGAGTTCTACAAAAGTTGTGCTGGATTTTATGGCGCGGAAAATCAGCGCCGTGCCCACTGGTGGTTTGAGTTTCGTGGACGCGCGCGACGCGGCCAAGGCTTTCCGCGCAGCAATGAAGAAAGGACGCCACGGCGAACGTTACCTGTTAGGCGTGGCTAACTGGAAGTTCGAGAGGTTCTTTGGCCGGCTGGAGCGTCTCACAAAGATCCCGGCTCCGAAGTTTGCGTTGCCTTCCAAGCTGATGGTGGCCGGCTCGCAAATTGTTGACTCCCTTTTCCGGCAGTGGAACTTCGCGTCGCCCGTCGAGCCCGGAGCGATTGAGATGGCGCAGTACTTCTGGTATCTCAACTGCGCCAAAGCTTCGCGTGAACTCGGCTTCCGTCCGCGCGACCCGGGTGAGACTCTCCACGATACCGTTTCCTACCTGCGCGAGAATTTCCTTGGTGGCGATGCTTTCGGGAAGTAAGAGCTAGCTGCCGCGGATTTATGCAGATAAACGCGGATCAGAGGAAGGAAGACAGGGCCTCACGGGGTGCCTTGTTTTTTCAGATTCGTGAAATCCGCGTAAATCAGCGGCTAATGAATCTGATTTACGAACCTCGCAAACCCTTCCGCCAATTGCTGGGCCCAGAGGATGTAACCGAGTTCGCTTGGATGGAAACCGTCCGAGCAAAAGAGGTCATCACATCCGTGCGTCTCGATCTGAAATGGTACGTACACAACTCGCTTCATCTTTTTCGCGATTCCGACCGAGGCCTCGCCCAAGGACGCCGACCTTGCTCCTAACACAAAACTAAGCGGCTGTGGCAACGCAGGAAAATAAGCGAGTGGCGGCACTCCAGCCAGGAGCACCA
>JBGPYG010000297.1:0-5414 GCA_041493085.1 Pyrinomonadaceae bacterium
AAAGGAAGAGGTAACCAGTAACACTCAAATCGATCATAAGTATGACATTGTGGGCCACTACGACGTCTATGCCTGGGTTGTGTCTGAAACGATCGGAACGCCAAAGCTAACCCCAACGCCAAAGCCGACCCCAACGCCAAAGCTAACCCCAACGCCAAAGCCGACCCCAACGCCAAGGCCGACACCGACACCAAAGCCGACCCCAACGCCAAAGCTGATCCCAACGCCGACACCGAAGCCGACACCGACGCCTGCTATTACACCGGCGTCATCGCCTGGTAGTTCACCGACGTCGTCGCCCGGCGGTTCGCCTGCGTCATCACCCGGGGTCAAACTTTCATCGTCGCCTGGCGTTTCACCGAGATCGTCTATCGAACCCTCTCCCGGTTCAACCCCCTACGATCAGGGCGGCTTGGGGAGAGACTGGTGGAAATACCTGCTCATCGCGCTGCTGATTTCCTTCGTGGGTTACCGGACCTATAGATTTCTATTCGCTCCTCGTCCGACTTTCCGCCCCTTACCAGATGCCGGAAGTTCAGAAGTGGACGAGGGAGCGAAGCGATTAGCGATAAACTCTCAAATACTTCTAAGACCCGACATAGCTGATGGCCAATATCGCATCAGCACGGATGAACCAAACCTTGTCCGATCAGTAAGGAGGGAGAATGGCTGATTCACCGACTACTCTTCGCGATGTCTTTGAACTCCCGCAACCGGGCGCTCCGGAGCGGTCGTCTGAAGGATGGAAAGAATTTCAGGGGAAGATTATCAACGAGATCAAAGGGGTCAAGCTTGCCTCAATGCCCGACATCACGAAAAAGTTTGGAGAGTTATTTGATATTCCCATCCCTGAAATATTCCTGGCGTCCTGGAAGAAAGCAAACGCTGTCCAGAGCGTGCTGGAGGAATCGCGCCAGTCTCCGGAAACGGTGATGAACATCGAGCTTGGGGAACACACAATCGTCAGTCAACATAAACCGTCCATCGAAGTTAAGATTCAGAATGCTACCGTAAAGAAGCTCGAGTTTACGTTGCGACTCGGATTCATCCTGAAGGGCTTCAACCTCAAAATTAAGAACGGCGAAATCCGGGAGATCCAAACGGGCGTCTGCGAAGCGAGGGGAACGGTCGAATATGACAAGCTCACTATCGCGGAGAAGAAACTTGCGCCAATCAAATTGCCAGGCTCGATAAAGGTATCCGATGGCGGGCACGAGGAACAAACAGCAGAGAAGGTGGCTGCGCAATCGAAGGACGTTGCTTCGTGATATGGATTCAGCGCCACTGCTTTCGCATCAGCGAGGTTGGTCTAATTGTCGAGCGCGCTTTGGATGAGCAACGAAAATCAGAACAGAAGAAGTCTAATCAAGCATGAAGCGTCTTATAGTTTACCTGGCAGTGCTATCTATCGCCGGGGCGTTGTGCACGATCGTGACGCCTGGCGCTGCGGCGAGCCGTGGTCATTTAAAGAAGGCAGGCAAGCCTGGCGCTGATGCTGCAAAGCGCAACGGGTTGCTCAGCACCGAACTAACCTGGACGTTTGGCAGCAAGGAGCAACGGGGTTGGTATATCTACACACCGCTGATCAGGCGACTCATCAACACGAAGCAGGGCATCGCAACCGCACAGTTTGCGTTGGCCCTTTCGCGCTGGCAGACAAAGTCGGGGCTGAAGCCCAGCGGGGTTCTTGACGAGGAAACACTCTACGCGATGATCAATACGTGGCAGAACGCGCGACTAAAGGATCGCGCCGTAGCGCAGCCTGAGCAGCGACTCACCGCTCCGATCTCGGATTTTTACGACCCAACGCGCGCCGAAGAACTGCGGCAAGTTGAGCGTCGCACCTATGCCGCTTACAAGCGGATGGTAGCGGCGGCAGTTGCCGATCGCTCGCTCGGCCTGGCTCGTACGCGCCGCGGCGAACTGGCAGCCGATGAGAAGTACTTAAAGATCATCTCCGCCTTTCGCTGGCGGGAGTATCAGGAGAAACTGCGGCGCGAGTCACCCAACTCGGGAAGCGCCGGGCTAGCTGTAAATAGTCCGCACTTCACTGGCCGCGCCCTCGATCTCTATGTCGGCGGCGAACCCGTCGATACCACAGATTCAAACCGTGCCCTGCAAGTTGAGACGCGCGTTTACCAGTGGCTCGTGCGCAACGCCGAACGCTTCGGCTTCCGCCCCTACTGTTACGAGCCATGGCACTGGGAATATGTTCGCTAAGCAGTAAGCAGTGAGCAGTGAGCAGTGAGCAGTGAGCAGTAAAGATAGCGAGCAATTGCGAGTTTGCTATTTCAAGATAATAAACCGTAACGCTTTCTGCCTGCTGCCTTCTGTACTGCAACCAAGGTTCTTCCCACTGCTCACGCTCACTGCCCACTGCCCACTGCTCACTGCTTTTTGCCTTCTGGTTCCTGCCTTCTGCCTTTTGGGGATGAGGGGAATCACGCGTCCATCTTCCAGCGCGCGCCCCTGTTCTATGCTGCTCTTTTCGACGACGAACTGCGTGCGGCGTGTGCCGATTAAGAGAAAGTTGAAACACTCTCCAGCAGGTTATGGCTAATACGATTTATTAGCACTTGTTACGGGTTGAAGCCGCCAGCGAGTCCACGCATTACCGCCTACTACCCGCCCTTTCGGGTGTAGCAGAGGTCAGTTTTATTTAGTTACGACATAAGCTAATCGCGCGCTTGCGACTTGCTCGCTGCTCTTGGTAACTTGGCATTAGCGTCGAGCCTGTCGGTATCGAGTGATTCCAGTCTCGCCTCTAGTTTCACTCGGCTCTGCATGTTCATTTCTTGGCCAGCATTACGTCAAGATCAGCTACTTTTCTAAAGGAGGTCATGAATGCAGATCTTAAATGAGCTCTTGGACAGCATCACCGTTGGCGCACCACAGGTGTTCGAGGAGGTGCAGGTCTTCCCGCTCTTCAGCAACCAGAGTGAATCGGCGGCGACGTTCCTGCAACTTGATGAGGCGTTGGCAGACGGATTGGCCGAGATCACCGAGGTGTCCGATGCCGGCAACGTCCCGCAACTTACTGTCACTAACAAGTCGCTGCGAGACATCATCATTTATGACGGTGAACAGCTGATTGGAGCCAAGCAAAACCGAGTTGTAAATATTACGGTGGTCGTAGCGGCTAACTCGACCTTGCCGATTCCAGTCTCGTGCGTTGAGCAGGGACGCTGGGGCTATAACAGCCCTGGCTTTGCTTCATCAGATCACTTTTCCTATCCCAGCCTGCGGCGTACGACACACCGCGACGTAACCGAGAGTATGAAAAGCGAGGGCAGCTCTCATGCGGATCAGTCCAGGGTTTGGGGAGATATTTCTGCCAAGGCCGCGCGCATGGAAGTTTTTAGCGCCACCATGTCTATGCACGACATCTATGAAAGCCAGGCGCCGGAGCCGGAAGTATTGAATGTCACCTTCAACGTCGCAGAAAATCAAATCGGTTATATGGCATTCATCAAGGGCGGCTTTGCCGGCAGCGATCTTTTCACTTCCGCCGCAGTGTGTCGCGGGAAAATGCAGAAACTGCTACGTGGTTACTACCTCGACTCGCGGGACAATGGAGTCACCTTCGAGCGAGTTGAGATTGAGGATATCCTGCGAGAGGTCAGAGCCGCGGATCACCGTGAGTTTGACACCGTCGGCAAAGGCCGAGAGAGACGCTTTGATGCGCCTCATGTGCAAGGTTCCTGGAAAGAAGTTGACGGGTTTATTCCGCACGTGGCCATCTTACCGAAAGGGTGACAGGCGACCACGGTCGAGCCAACTTGATTGCTGCTCAAGTAGCCAGATCGAAAGAGCCCGACCGTGTATCCGCTGTGCATGTCAGAGAGGAATTCAGATCAATCCTCTTTTAAGGGCTTGCATGACCACTTCGATGCGACTTCGAGTGTGCAGCTTTTGGTTGACGTGATAGTCGGAAATGGTTAACAAAAACCGAAAGCCCGGCTTTTTGATCGGGCCATATCGGAAGGTTGTTTAGGCATAGTTTTTCTCGGATGAAGTCTTCCCACTGTTTGTCTAAAGAAAAAGGACTGAAGTTGTACCCTCCGTAGTCAGCTGGTCAGTTAAGACCAGCTTCACTGGAAGGGATTTAACCTAAGTCCCTAACCTAAAAAAGGTTTGGTGAGCCGTGGAGGGCTCGAACCTCCGACCCGCTGATTAAGAGTCCGTTCACGAGCACTCCAGCAGGTAATGGCTCATACGATTTGTTAACATTTGCTACGGGTTGCAGCCGCCAGCGAATCTTAATAGGCAGCCTACTTTGTCTGTTTGTAGGGCTCCTTTAATCCGCGGCGGGCTTGCTCGAGCGAGTCGTAAATGTTGGGTCGAGACAACGCAATGCGATACTCGGTCAGCGCTTCGTTTCTCTTGCCTGCAAGATCAAAAGCCTGGGCAGCTCGAAGATGGGCTCGTGTCACAAGTCCAGGCTCGGCTCCGTTCACTACCGTGGCCGCCAAGAATTCCTTAGCAGCGTGCTCCGGCTGGCCCAACAGCAGAAGAGCCTCGCCGTACCGGAAATGGATCAGATCCAACGCGCGCGCAGGAGCGCCGGACGCCGAGCGCTCGCGGAGCAGCAAGTCGAACGCGCTCACTGCTTCTGTTTCAAGCGCTGCTGCCTCTTTGATTCGGTTTGCCTGCCGTTCCGTAACAGCTTGCGAGATGAGCGTGTCCGCAGTCTCCAACCTGAACAAGTAGTTGCGCGGATACTTCTCTTGCAGCTCGCGCGACACCGCCAAAGCTTCAGGAAAACGCTTTTCGCGTTTGTAGAGGCCAATCAGCAATACCCTGGCATCGCCGCGTTCCCAGTGCGCCTCTTTCGCCACGCGTTCGAGCGTCTCAATACCGCGCTTCTTCGAGCCACGCGCTCCGACGATGCTGGCTACTAACTTCGCCCCCAACGGCAACGTGCCTACGATGTAATCGTACAAACCAATGGAAAGTTCGGCGTCGTGAAAGTTTGGATCGAGCTTGATTACCTCGCGATGTCTGTCGACGCCGCTTGATCCATCGCGCAACGCGGCAATGAATCTCCTTTCGAGTGTGGCGGCGAATGAAGCCTTCAAAGTCTCGATGGCGCCCAGGGTGTAAAGCGTCTGCGGATCGCGCAGATTGCGTTGCAATCGCGCTTTTGCAAGTTGTGTTGCCTGGCGCGTCAGATCGCGAAAGTCCTGGACCACGCGCGGATCGGGTTTGTCTTCTGTTCCCACGTAGAACGACTGCGTGCTGTAGATGGCCGCCTGCAACCGGCGTGCTTGATTCAACGTCTCCAACCAGAGCGTCGTGGCCAGCATCTGTGGCCCTGTTGGATCGTCCGGATACAACCGGGCCATCTCCTTGAACCTCTGCCGCGCAATGTCATAATCAAGATTGAAAAGAGCTTCAGAACCCTTCTCTTGTAG
>JBGPYG010000409.1:0-3215 GCA_041493085.1 Pyrinomonadaceae bacterium
GCAAGCTCTTAAAGGCAGAGGTAGAACCCGACGGGCGGCGTGAAAAAAAACCCCTTTAGGCAAGCGGGTCCACTTTCCGAAAAGTCACCATGCAACAACCCAACCAAACGCAACTCGTTCGCGGCCTGAGTCTAATCGCAGCGATTTCGGTTGTGGTCGGAAACGTGATCGGCACTGGCGTCTTTCTTAAGGCCCGCGTGATGACCTGCAACGTAGGCACGCCCGGCAAAGTAATCGCCGTGTACGTCATGGCCGGTTTTCTCTCTCTTGCTGGTGCTTTGAGCTATGCCGAATTGGCAGCGATGATGCCGCGAGCCGGAGGGGAATATGTCTTCATGCGGGAAGCGTACGGTCGCCCCTGGGGTTTTTTGTTTGGCTGGATGTCCTTCTTTATCGGTAAGGCTGGATCTCAAGCCGCTCTCGGCGTGCAATTCGCTCTATTCTTAAACATCATGATTGGCGGCGCACTTGCCGGCGACTTCTTTTCGACGACTGTGTTGGGCCATCCCGTCCCCTTCGGAAAATTACAGGTGGTTGCCCTCGCATCGATCCTGATCGTCACCGGAATCAACTGTCTTGCAGTCAAGGTTAGCGGCGGCGTAGCGACTGTTCTATCGGGAATCAAGATTGCCCTTGTCCTTTTCGTCGGCATTGGGGCCTTTCTGTTTGCGCGTAGCGCTGACTGGTCACATCTCTTGATGGCGAATGTCGGCGGCACCTGCGAAGGCGTGAGCGCGGCGGCGCGATTTGGCTTCGGCGGCTTCATCGCTGCAATGCTTGGCGCGTTGTGGGCCTACGACGGATGGAACAACGTAACCCTCGTCGCCGGTGAAGTTCAGAATCCGGGACGAAACCTGCCGCGTGCGCTGATAGGTGGGACGATTCTGATCATGGCGCTTTATCTTCTCGCCAACGTTGCCTATTTTTACGCGCTCTCACCCACTGATATAGCCAGCATTTCGACGAAGTCGTCGGTAGCCACGGAGGTCGCGAAGCAGTTTCTTGGACCTCTTGCAATCAGCTTCATTGCGGCAGCGCTTCTGTCATCGACCTTCGGCACACTTCATACTTCGATTCTGACAGGCGCACGCGTTCCTTACGCGATGGCTCGCGATGGGCTGTTCCTGCGCAGTTTGTCCAGAGTCTCACCTCGCACACACGTTCCCACCGGTGCTCTGCTTATCCAGGCGATCTGGGCTTGCCTGCTCGTCATCATGTTTTCATCGTCGTTTGACATCCTGACAGACTACGCCATTTTCGGTCTCTGGATCTTTTACGGACTGGTGACCGCTGCAGTGTTTATTCTTCGCCGCAAAATGCCGGACGCCGAGCGTCCCTATCGCGCCTGGGGCTACCCAGTCGTTCCCATACTTTTCCTGTTAGCCACCGCCTTGATCCTCGGAACCACACTTCTGGGAGTTCGCGACGATGCCGCCAACGGTGTGGGGCTGATATTGCACGGGCACCTGCTTTCAGGCTTGGGCATTCTGGCGCGCAATCCACCCCTCGCCGGTATCGGCTTGATTGCGCTCGGGCTGCCAGTCTATTGGATCTGGTCGCGGCGATATCCGGAACAACCAACGGAGTAAATCGTAGGGGCACGGCATGCCGTGCCTGATCTTCGAATATCTCTATCCGGACAAACGACGCCGGTGCGTGTTTGGGGAGCGAAACTCAATTGAAGTAGGGCACGGCATGCCGTGCCCTCATCAAGAATGTCTACCGACGAAGACAAACGGCGCCGCTCTGTCAGGTTACGTGGCTTTGACTATGCTTACAGAGGATTCTTCTTCGTCACAATCTGCACTCACAACAAGAAGCCCACGCTAGGCAAGATCATAAATTACAAGTCGCAGCTCTCTGCTGTCGGTAAGATTGTGGAGAAATGCTGGAGAGAGATTCCCGAACACTTCCCGAACGTGTACTTGGACGAGTGGGTAATCATGCCCAATCATCTTCATGGAATCATTGTTATCAGATTTCCGCTCGGCTCTGATCCTGCGAACGAGGGCACGGCATGCCGTGCCCCTACAGTTGCGGATACTGTCTACGAAGAATTTGGAAAGCCCGTTGCGGGCTCGCTCCCCACAATCATCAGATCGTTCAAATCCGCTGTCACCAAGCGTGTAAACGAACCTGGCAGGAATAGTAATTCACCATTCTGGCAACGCAACTATTTCGAACATGTGATTCGCAATGAAGAGTCGTTGAACAAAATTAGAAACTACATTTGGGAGAATCCAATACATTGGTGGGCAGATGAATACAATGTTGAAGGTGGGGAATCGTAGTAGGGGCACGGCATGCCGTGCCCCTACAAACTAACGGGATCGCGCTTCTAAGGCCTCGCGCGCGACTTCTTTGTCATCGAAGTGAAAAACTTCGCGGCCGATGATCTGATAGTCCTCGTGACCCTTGCCGGCAATCAAGACTAAATCGTTACTACTCGCTTCGGAGATCGCCTGGTGAATCGCCTCGCGGCGGTCTGCGATTTTTCGGTAAGGCTTGCCCGTCTTCTGAATTCCCACTTCCGCATCCGCCAGGATTTTTTCCGGGTCTTCAGTGCGCGGATTATCGGAAGTCAGAATAACCACATCGCTCAAGCTGCCTGCCGCTTCACCCATCGGCGCTCGCTTTGAACCATCGCGATCGCCGCCGCAACCAAAGACGGTGATAATTTTCCCCTTCGTCACCTCGCGCGCCGTGCGCAACACGTTGAGCAGCGCGTCGTCGCTGTGCGCGTAATCGACTACGACGGCAAAATCTCCATCATGCGGCACGCGCTCGAAGCGGCCGGGCGCGCCCGTGCATTTTTCCAGCGCCCGCGTGATGACCTCGAGTTCGTAACCGAGCGCCAGCCCGCTGGCGACGGCTGCCAGCGTGTTGTAGATGTGCGGCGGACCAACCAGCGGCGAATGAAACTCTTTCTCGGCAACCGGGGTTTTCAAACTAAAGCTCATGCCCTCGAGCGAAAACTCCGCGTCGCGGGCCGTGACCTCCGCTTCTGATTTAACTGCGTAACGAACGACGCGCAAACCTTCCTTTTCGAGTCGCTCCGCCAACTCCACTCCGTAAGGATCGTCGGCGTTGATTACAGAGACGCGCGGTCTGGTTCCCAACCGCCCATCAAACAGCCGCTGCTTCGCGTACCAGTAGTTCTCCATTGTCTTGTGATAGTCGAGGTGGTCGCGCGTGAGGTTGGAGAAAATAGCGAC